>JBLHHD010000138.1:0-7066 GCA_047614605.1 Alteromonadaceae bacterium | reverse complement strand
TTAATAGGTGCTGACGTTCGATGTCGCTAAGGTGACAATAATGATCACTGGTTGATATGTCGTGGGTCATTAAAGCGAAGGGTTTGGCGTAACGTTGCTTACGCTCTCGCAAGCGGGCAACGGCGTCGGTATTGGTGGCGTCACAGCTTAAGTGGAAGCCGCCGATGCCACGAATGGCGACAATTTTGCCTTCGTTAAGGCAACGTTGTACTTGCGCCATTTTATCTGCTGAGAGTTTAGTATCGTCACAGCGTTTGCTGTTATCGTGAGTAACCGGTGGATCAAAGTCAGGAAAATTAGGCGCTGCCACATACACTCGCGGACCACACTTGTGACAAGCAATTGGTTGGGCATGAAAGCGCCGATCGGCAGGGTTTCTATATTCTTCACTGCACTGGCTACACATCGGAAAGTTAGCCATGGTGGTTAGGCCACGGTCGTAAGGAATACCCTGCACAATCGACAAACGGGGGCCGCAGTGGGTGCAGTTGGTAAACGGATATTGATAACGGCGCTCATTTGGCGTCAACATTTCTTTAAGGCATTCGGGGCAGGTGGCCGCATCGGGGGTGACTTCGGTAAGGCCACTGACGGTATCGGATATACCGATTGAAAAGCAGCTGAAATTCCAGTTTGGCTGGCCTGGCTGCACCTCTACGCTGTCAATTTTGGATAATGGTGGTGCTTGCTCAGTTAAATTGGTTAGGAAATTGGACAGTTTAGTTTTGGCACCACTAAGCTTTATCAACACCCCATCGGTATCGTTATGCACTTCGCCAACCAGGTCATTGTCATGGGCTAATCGCCACACTGTTGGGCGAAAACCTACGCCCTGCACAGTCCCTCTTACCCGGATCTCGATATTCTCGATAACACTCATTGTATCGGCCTTATGTTATTTTTAGATGCAAATCGCGAACTTGTCTGAAACCAATCTTAATAACCACCGTTTAAACTTGATTATGTTCCAGAAACGTCATAAAAAGACTAGACCATGTTGCTTAAAGTTGTAATTTTTTTGGTGGTTTTTTTTAGTTTTTTTATCTTAGCTTACATTCGGTTCGGGAGCTGGGGTTGGAGAGGTGTGTTTTATTTGGGGCGATAATAGCAATATTTAATTTTGACAATGCGAACTGCATTGCTTGTTTTTATACCGTGTATTTAGTTGGAGGACGTTATTATCGATTGGTTTTTAGTGATGATTATTATTCATAAAGTTGTGGCTCCGAGAGTTGTTAATATGTTAAATATTTATTAACTTTTTGATGAGTAAACAAACTTGGCAGTACGTAAGCCCGGCTACACCCGGATTTAGTGCCCAATAAATGGTAGGGTAGTGGACATCGTTTGTACCAAAATATATTTCCTAATAGGAGTTAAACTGGCTTGTTCTGTTCGATCCCCAGATTTTTAGGTGACATCATCAATGACTCGTTTTAAAATGCGCAGGAGTTTGTTTGAGAATCCAGGTTGAATGAATAAAAAAACCAATCCAGCGCCGGATGGCAATGAGTCACAGCCATTAGAGCCGACTGAGAAAAAGCCAGTAAAGAGAAAGTCGCCAAAAAGTGATGATACTAAAGCGGCTGCAAGCAAAAGCTCGGCTGAAAAAGCCTCGACGCCTAAGGCCAAACCAGCTGCCAAGAAAACCGCTAAAGCAAGTGCCAAAACAGCCCCTAAATCGGCAGCTAAAGTCAGCTTAGTCCAACGAATTAAAAATAAAATCAAGCAAGGTTTATGGTGGTTGCTTAAAACCACCGCCAAACTGACGCTCGCGCTGTCTATCGGTCTTTGTATTTACCTTATTTACCTTGATGCTAAAGTGACCCGTAAGTTTGAAGGGCAAAAGTGGCAAATTCCCGCGCAAATTTATGCCCAGCCATTAACCCTGGATAAAAATCTCAGTATCACTCAACAACAATTGATTGAAGAGCTTAAAGCACTTAACTATCGCAAAGTGTCAGTGCTTAATGGCCCGGGGGAGTTCCTTTTGGTTAAAAACCAGCTGTCGCTAGTCAGAAGAGCATTTGGTTTTCCTCGTAATAACCAAAGCGAGCGTTGGTTCACAATCAATTTTGACGCTCAGGGCATTACTAAGCTTAGTGACAGGCAAACCGGCCAGGCGGTGAAGTCTATTACGCTTGAGCCTTTATTGATTGAACGGTTATTGTCTCCCCATCACGAAGACCGGGAGTTTATGCCCATTGAGGCTTTTCCTGAGGTACTTAAAGATACCCTGCTATTGGTTGAAGATCGGGGTTTTTATCATCATTACGGCGTCTCAGTAACGGCAATTTTACGGGCATTGTGGCAAAACCTTAAAGCGGGGCGAACGGTGCAGGGCGGCAGTACGCTAACCCAGCAGCTGGCAAAGAATTTTTATCTTAATCATAACCGTAACCTGTTGCGAAAGGTCAATGAAGCCTTTATCGCCTTGTTGCTAGATTTTCGTTACAGCAAAGATCAAATTCTTGAAGCCTATGTTAATGAAGTCTTTTTAGGCCAGTCCAACAACCGGGCGGTGCATGGATTTGGTCTGGCGAGCCGCTATTATTTTTCCAAGCCTATCGGTGAATTACAGCCTCATGAGTTTGCGGTACTGATGGCAATCATTAAAGGCCCCAGTTATTACAGTCCTCACAGACACCCAAAACGCACGCTTAAAAGGCGGGATTTGGTGTTACGGCTAATGTTTGAACACCATCTTTTAAATCGGGCAGAATATAAAATAGCAATTGTACAACCTTTGGGGGTCAGCCGTAAAAGTCAGTTTATGTCAGTGCGTTATCCGGCATTTATCAGTCAGGTAAAGCGAGAGTTAAAGCAAACACTGTCTGACAGTGAGTGGTTAAGTGATGGCATTAAGGTGTTTACCAGTTTAGATCCACGTCTTCAACGAGCAACCGAAAGGGTGATCACCGAGCAGTTACCGCTAATAGAAGCTCAGCATAAAATCAAACAGATTGAAGCGGTTTCGGTATCAGTCGATATTGCGCAGGCGGCGATCACCGCGATGGTCGGCTCTCGTCATGTTAATTTATCTGGCTTTAATCGGGCCGTTGATATGCGCCGCAATATCGGTTCGCTTATTAAACCTGCGGTTTATTTAACCGCACTGGCCAACCCTGAGCATTATACCTTGGCGACCTTGATTGAAGATAAACCGATCACCTTGTTAAACAAAAGTGGTGACAAATGGCAGCCACAGAATTTCAATCATTCGCATTCGGGCCACATGACCTTGTTGCAGGCTTTGTCTCGTTCAAAGAATATTCCGACGGTTAATTTAGGCATGGAGTTGGGGCTTAGGGCGGTGACAAAAAGTCTCCGATCGTTGGGGGTTAGACGTCCGGTGCCTCAATATCCTTCGTTATTTTTGGGGGCTATGGAGCTGTCGCCGCTGGAGATCAGTCAAATGTATGCCACCATTGCCGACCGGGGGATTTATCGCAAGCTGGCAGCGGTTAAAATGATCAGCACCACCTCTGGTGAGATCATTTGGCAACGTGCCAATGCGGCGAAACTCAACTTTGCTTATCCTTCAATTTATCTGACCACGAAGGGCTTAATGGAAGTGGCTAATACTGGCACCGCCAGACGACTTAAAGCCTTGTTTCCCGAGACGTCATTCGCGGGTAAAACTGGCACCACCGACGCGCTGCGAGACAGTTGGTTCAGTGGTTTTGATGAGGATACCTTAACCACGTTTTGGGTGGGTAAAGATGATTATTCACCGGTGGGTTTAACGGGCAGTCAGGGGGCATTACGTTTGTTTGGTGAGTTGCATCGCTTGATCCCGACCCATTCACTTAACGTGGCTGTGCCGCCGGGCGTTTCTGAGCGTTATTTCTCACCAACTACCGGTTTAATGTATAACAGCGAGTGTGTTGATGCGGTTAAGTTACCTGCTGCGATTGGTGCTGGTCTCGGGGTGGATTGTATTTAACCTTTGTTCAGGTTGATAAAGCGGATTCTTTGACGAATATCATCATACGGTTCAATAAATTAGCCATCCGGGTTTGACGAGGCAATACCAGCCACTATACTTTTGTTAACTGTAGTCTGTGGAAATAAATCCTTTCATGAAATCCTCTGAGCCGTCAAATGAGATTGACGATTATGTCCGGTTATGTTTTTTTGTCGATATGGCCAAAGCCATTGCGCGTTCAAACTCGATTCAGGACACGCTGGCAACGGTGATGGATCAAATAGGCACTATCTTTATTCCGCAGCATTGGTCGTTGTTATTGGCTGACCCGGATAACGGTTGTTTGACCTTTGAAATAGCCATCGGCAAGGATGGTGAAAAACTCAGGGGCACCACCTTGTCCAAAGGAGAGGGGGTTGCCGGATGGATAGCAACCAATCAGCGACCGGTGATCATTGAAGATGTTTCAACGGACCCGCGTTTTTCAGATCGTATGGACAGTTTTACCGGCTTTACTACCCGTTCGATCATTGGTGTGCCGCTGATCTCGGGTAACAAGGTCTTTGGTGTGATTGAGCTTATTAACAAAATCAACGGTAAACTGTTTACCCCTTACGAACTGAAAATTCTCACTACTATCGCTGACTTTGCCGCCATAGCCATCGAAAAAGCCTATTATTCGAATGCCTTGAAACAATTGGCTCGCACTGACCCACTGACAGGCTTGTATAACCGGGGCAGTTTTGAACATTTTCTTTCCAGTGAGTTGGCGTCCTGCAAACGTTATAATCGCACCATGTCGATGCTGATGCTTGATGTGGATGATTTTAAAGCAATCAACGATACCTTCGGCCATCCGGCAGGGGATGAGGTGTTAAAAACCCTGGCGATGATCACTAAAGCGGCTATTCGCACTGTTGACAAGTCGTGCCGTTATGGTGGTGACGAGTTTATTATCATTTTGCCTAATACCAGCAAACTAGAGGTAGAGCAGGTTAAAGCGCGAATTAAAGATAAAATTGAATATCAGAATCACTTAAAAACCTGCCCTGAATTTAAGGTGAGTATCGGACAACATGTGATTGCCGGTGACGACAACTCGGCAATTTTATCCCTGCTAGATGATGATTTGTATCACGAAAAAGAGAAAAAAGAGATCACCGATATCCATAGCCTAAGTGCCAACCTCAGCCAGTCACTTTCTCAGGAGCGTAACTTGAAAAAGTGAACGACGACTCATCGGTGAGCGGCATTTTATCGGTGACCGATTAAGCCATCTGCAAATTGGCAGCAAAAAACTGTTCGCTGATTTGGTTGGCGGGGATGGGTTTACTGAAGTAAAAACCCTGAATGTAATCGCAGTTTTGCGATTGTAAATAATCCAGCTCTTCGACGTTTTCGACACCCTCAGCAATGACTTTTAAATTCAGTTTGTGTGCCATAGCGACAATGGCATCAATTAATGCTTTGTCTTTTTCGTTATGTACCAGGTTGGTGATAAATGATCGGTCAATTTTTAAGTGATCAAAATGAAAGCTGTTGAGGTAACTCAAGGCAGAGTAGCCGGTACCAAAATCATCCAGCGACAGTTTAAAGCCTAACTGATGGAGTTTGTTGAGAATATGGTTGGCCCCATTAACCTGAGATAATAGAATCCCTTCGGTGATCTCCAGCTCTATTTTGTCGGTGGTCATGTTGTGGTTGGCTAATATCTCAATCAGGCGATCGGTAAAACCGGGTTCGTGAAGTTGACGTACCGACAGATTGATTGCCACGGTCAGGTTAACTATGCCCTGCTTTTTCCACACATTAATTTGCCGACAGACCTCATTAATGACCCAGTAACCAATCGGAATGATAAAACCATCCTCTTCGGCAATCGCAATAAAACTATCCGGAGGGACAAATCCTAACTCAGAAGAGTTCCAACGGATCAGCGCCTCTACAGTGCCCGTGCTGCCACTGGAGAGGTCAATCAGCGGCTGATAGTGCAGGATAAACTCATCTTTTTGCAGCGCTTTTTGCAGGCCGGTTTCGATAGCCAGACGTTGGGCGACTTCTTCGTTCATGGCCTGGGTGTAAAACTGGTATTGATTAACACCCATCTTGCGTGCCTGATACATTGCAGCATCGGCATTTTTGATCAGCATCGATGCGTCATCGCCATCACCGGGATAAGCGGAGATCCCCACGTTGGAGGCGACTAACAATTCGCGGCCTTCGAAGGAAAGTGGCTCAGAGATGGCGCTAATGACGTTTCTTGCCACGGTTTCGGCGGCTTTGGCTTTATTGGCGTTTTCTAAAATAATCAAAAATTCGTCGCCACTTAAACGGGCAACGGTATCACTTTCTCTGACTGCGTGGCGAATTCGGCGAGCTAAAATGCCGAGAACTTTATCGCCGGTATTATGACCGAGTGATTCATTAATATCTTTAAAGTGGGCAATATCGACAAACAGGGCAAAGACAATTTTATTTTCATTGGCCCGGCTGAGCATGGCTTGTCCAAGCCGATCAAAGGCCAGGTTACGGTTAGGCAGTTGGGTCATCGGATCAATGGTTGCCTGGTGAATTAACTGGGCTTCGTAGTTCTGTTTGGTTTGGATATCCATATATAATTGCAAAGCGGTTCGCAGTACCTCACTGGTGAGCTGATTAAACACTTTTTGACTGCAATCATCATCATGGTGAGTGATCAATAGTGCGTATTGGCTAGATTTGTCATAGTACCAATGAATGTCGTTAATGCCGCTGGCAAAGCGCATCGGAGCAATGGCAAGGTTGCAACACGAGGCTTTGGCGTTAGAGATATAAACTGGCGCATCAGCGGTGATAAATTGGCTTTGTGGGCGGTAGCCGTTACAAGAGTAATAATTTTCGAGATTAAAATAGCCGGTTTGACTGTCGAGTTTGTAAATGATCACACTTTTACTGTGGCATTGCAGTGACAAGGTTTGTAAAAAACGAGTCTGTATCTGGGGAGACTGCAAAACACCTTTGGATAAATTGAAGCGTTCATTCATTAGCGAGCTGATGATGGTATTGTGCAGCACTTCACCGCGTAATTGCTGGGCCTGACCAATCGCATTTTCTAGCTTTTGGCTGAGAAGTTGATTTTGTTCACGTAAATTGACCACT
>JBLHHD010000137.1:0-7077 GCA_047614605.1 Alteromonadaceae bacterium | reverse complement strand
ATACCAATTACATATTGTTGGCGTACCAGCGAATACAGGATAACGCGCCTTAACAGTAAAGCACTACAGTGTTTTTTGGGAATACATTAATACGCAGGTATCAAAGTTAGCAGCTGGTGCTGTAAAGCAGCGGTTTGTGTGTTTAAAATTAACTTTATAGGCTGTATCAGGTATTAGTCTCGTCGTTAAGTGGGCGGGCACCAAATAAAAATCCAATAAATCTATTACTTTAAAATCATGATTTAGTAAACGAAATCAACCGTTCAAGTTATACTGACGACAAACTTCCCCATTGATAAAATCATGAGTTCAATAAACAACCATTTGACCATAGCGATGGGCAATCTGACCCCACAAACGTTCCTGGCACAATACTGGCAAAAAAAACCCATCCTGCTACGTCAGGGTTTCTGCGCGTTCAGTGATTTAATCAGTGCCGATGAGCTTGCCGGTCTGGCCGAGGAGCAGGCTGTCGAATCTCGTCTTATTTATAAACAAAATCAGCAATTTAAAGCTCAGTCAGGGCCTTTTGAACGTTATGACCATTTGGGTGAAGCTGATTGGTCGCTCATCGTTCAGGCCGCTGATAATTTTGCTCCACAATTACGACCACTCATCGAAGCGTTTAATTTTCTGCCGGATTGGCGTCGAGATGATGTAATGATTAGTTTTGCCACCCCCGGAGGCAGTGTAGGCCCACACATTGATAATTATGACACCTTTATCTGTCAGGGCTCTGGCTCCCGTCATTGGCGGGTGGGTGACAGAGGCCATCATGAACAATACAGTGCCGATGAAGCCTTGCTCCATGTTAAGCCGTTTGAGGCGATCATTGATGTCGAATTACAAAGCGGTGATATTCTTTACATTCCACCGGGTTATCCTCATGAAGGTTATGCGCTGTCAGCCTCAATGAGCTTTTCTGTTGGCTATCGTACCAGTTCAGCCAAAGAGACCCTGAGTGCATTGGCTGACCATTTAATTGACCATGATCAGGCCAATCAATTATTAACCGATCCCTACCGCCTGCCGAGTAAAGCCCCTGCGCTGGTTGATAACACTGACCTAGCCTTAATCAAACAACACCTTTTGTCTGTATTAAACGATGATACCTTATTGGCCCGCTTTAGCGGCTGCCAGCTCAGTCAGCCCAAGCATACTTTGGATGCCCCAGAAGCGCCTTTTGAATGTACAGAACAAGAGTTGCTCGAATTACTAGAACAGCAGCCTTTATACCGGCTGGCAGGGTTACGTTGCCATTACTTCGAACAAACGCTCAATGCGGGTTTTTTCTATGTTAACGGCGAAGAATGTCAGGTTGATCCGCAGCTTAAAAATACCATTATAAACCTCTGTGACCACCAGCAATTAACCGCCCAGTTATTACATGAAGGGTTACAGGACCCTAAGTTTGTCACTTTGTTACTCGAATTTGTCGCTCAGGGATGCTGGTATTTCGTTGGCGAAGACGAAGAGGAAGAATAGGAATAACAAAACAACGACAATACCCCCGGATAAATCTCATACGTAGGTGCAGATTTATCCGCACAGGGAGCCTTCGCGAACGTCAAACCTCCGGCCAACGCCGACCAACCCAATTTACAGTTGAGTATTCACCACAAACGCATAACTTTGCAGTAACTGATGCTGCTCATCCAGTACCTCAACCGACCAACGGCCCGTATTGGCTGATGAGATATTCTTACTTGAATAGGTGCGCCAACGACCCTGCCTGACAGGTAAGTTCAACTCAGCCACCGACTCGCCATTATACTTCCAGCGATGATAGATACTTGCGCCATCAATAGCATTAAATTCGGTGAAAAAATACAACCGCCGTGACAGGTTCGCCTGAGTCTTAATCACCTCACCCAAGTCATCAACCGGTTCCCGTTTTATGACACCACTACTGAGCTGCATCCGGCTAAACGATACCTTACTCCTTTGAAGCTGCATTTTAACTGGTTTAACCTCGGTTATAATTGGCGTTATAGTTGGCGTCATAATCGCTGGTTTCAGCTCGATTTGAGGTTGTTGAAATGCGGTTTGAGGTGTTATTCCTGCTGCTGATTGTGGTTCTGTTTGGGCTGTTATTTGCAGTCGGGCTGGTGGTAATAATCGATCTACAGATAAATAAAGCCCCCCGACAACAAGCAAAGCTGTCAGGGTGATTTTACGTTTATCCAATGGCGGTTTGACGATTTCGTCGGGCTCAGGGCTAATTTGATTAAACGATACCCTGATGGTTAGCTGTTCAGCCACTGTGTTGTTTCTATTGCTTGTTGTCATTGCTTGTTGTCATTGCATGTTCTAATTAGTTCTCATCCTAAATGTCGGCCCAGCCGAAATGCACCTTTGTACAATGCACAACGCTAGCTGAGATTTGGATGAGTTCATTAACTTATTGATTAATAAGCCTTACGACTTCGCTGCATAGCGCTCGCCCTGCCACTTGGTAGTACCCAAATAAAACATGGGACGAGCACTAATTACTTACTCTAATTGCTCACTCTAATTACTTGTTCTAGTTGCATGGTTGATCAAGCTAACACCTGTTGTAACCAACTAGAGATATCATTAACTTCCTGAGCACAGACATTATGCTGCATTGGGTAATCTTGCCACTTCACATCATAACCGCAATCAACAAGGGCGCTTTTGGCCTGCTCACCAGCCATTAATGGCACCATATCATCCATTTGCCCGTGAGCCATAAAAAATGGCGTTTGCTGGTTAGCTGAATGTTTTTGCGCGGCGAGATTTTGTGGCTGACACATATACGTGGATAACCCCATCACGCCGGCGAGCTTGTGTTCAAAACGGGTGGATAAATGCAAAGCAATCACCCCACCTTGTGAAAACCCCGCCAGAACAATTTTTTCGGCGCCAATACCTTTGGCCATTTCCGCTTTAATCAAGGCTTCGATTTTGGCCGAAGAATCAATCACGCCGGCTTCATCAGCCCGCCCGTTCATATCCATTGATTTAATATCGTACCAGGCATTCATTTGCATCCCGTTGTTAATAGTCACCGCTTGCATTGGTGCATGAGGGAAAACAAATCGAATACCCAGGTTTTGTGGTAACTTCAACTCTGGCACCATTGGCGCAAACCCGTGCCCGGTATCACCTAAACCATGTAACCAGATAACCACCGCTTTTACTTCGCCTGTAGGGTTGACGTCAATATAGGGTAAACTCATAATCGTTGTTTTATTTCCTGTAAGACCAAATCCATTAATTAACGCATCATTTTGCTGGTTAAAATGGCCACTGACTGCGTTATTAATTGTGTAAGTAGAACAACTACATACGGTAATTAACCCCTTGTCATTGACCATTTTCCCAAGTGGTCCGGCACATCGGCAAAATCTGCTTAGTGAATTAATCTCATTGGTGTAAATCAAAAAGTTAGGGATGCTAATCGCAATGAGATTAAGCGCCGTTAAAGACGATCTCAACACCCGCTTGACGGCTGGCCGCTTGGGAAACCAGTTGCCAAAACTCGATACCCGTACGGTTATCTATCCACTGCTCATCAATCAAATCGAAGTGATGACCATCATATTTTGTTGCCAGCCAAATTTGCTGGTTTGGTGTCTGTTTGTTGAGAATAAGCTTGGTTTTGTTGACAAATTCAATGGTCAAAATACCACCGCTGGATTCATAATCTAGATCGGCCTGTTCAACTTCATCAATGGCCTGCTCCAGGTGTAGAAACATTGCATCAACTCGTTGGTGATAATCATTATCTGTCATCTGTTTCTCTCTTTTGCTAATAAATACCCGTTAAATAGGTAGCTTTTCATCGCTGGATACCGGATCATATCATGCCAAATTTAACAAGAAATTAAAACCATGAAGATAGTAAGGGTACATCTGCCAAAACTGACCTTGCTGGCAGTGTTAATGTTGCTTGGCGGCTGCGGTCAAAAAGGGCCGCTACAACTGCCTGAAGCACCACCAGCTAATCAACCAGCGCCAGATAAGTCGGTATAACTGTCGATATAAATACACCCTGATCTGGCTTTTAGTTTACTATAGCGCCAGAGTAATTAATTTAGTGATTATGATGCAAGTACGCTTCTCCAAGATGCATGGCCTGGGCAATGACTTTGTGGTGATAGATAATGTTACCGATAACATTTTTATCACCACTGAACAAATTAAAAAGCTAGCCGACAGAAACTTTGGGATTGGTTTTGACCAACTATTGCTTATAGAACCGCCTTATGATCCCGATCTTGATTTTCATTATCGGATCTTTAATGCCGATGGTGGCGAAGTCAATCAATGTGGTAATGGTGCCCGCTGTTTTGCCCGTTTTGTGAAAATGAAGGGACTGGTTAACAAACAAAAAATCCGCGTCAGCACCAAAGGTGGCAAATTAACCCTGTTTCTGGAGCGCGATGGCACCGTCAGCGTCAACATGGGAGAGCCTAACTTTGATCCCAAACTAATTCCCTTTACCGCCAATAAAGTCGAAGCGACTTATATTTTAAGAGCCGCCGATCAAACCTTGTTATGTGGCGTCGTTTCTATCGGCAACCCTCATTGCGTGATCACCGTTGATGATGTTGATGCGGTTGACGTTCAAACCCTCGGTCCTTTACTTGAACAACACGAACGCTTTCCCGAACGAACCAATGTCGGTTTTATGCAAGTGATCAGCCCCAGCGAAGTCAAACTCAGAGTATGGGAGCGTGGAGTGGGTGAAACTCTCGCTTGTGGCACTGGTGCCTGTGCTGCGGTGGCTATTGGTCAAATGCAAAATAAACTCGGCGAAAAAGTCACAATCAAATTACCCGGTGGTGAATTAACCATCCGCTATAAAGGCATTGGTGACACCATAAAAATGACAGGTGCAGCAACCCATGTTTTTGATGGCACCATAAACTTATGAGAATAATCAATGAATGATGTAGAACCACAAAACGATGAACTGATGATTGATGAGCAGCTGGTCAAAGAGTACCTGCTGGATCACCCTCAGTTTTTCATCCAAAACCCTGAGGTTGTTCAGGGTATTCGACTGCACCATCAAGAGCGTGGGGTTATTTCATTAGTCGAACGCCAACAAGAGCTGCAGCGGGCTAAAATTCATCAACTTGAAGAAGAAATTACTCAACTGATGGGGGTTGCCCGGCAAAATGAAGCCATATTTTTAGCGTTTAGTGACTTATATTTGCAGTTGATCAAAAGTACTGACGCCACCACGCTTTATCAGGCGATGGTTAATATCATCTCTAAGCAGCTGAGCTTGCCAAGCATCTATTTAAAACGGTTTAGCGATGAAGAGGACCAAGCCCCCTTTCATATTCAGCGTAATAAGCTTAGCGACCTGCTAGAGCACCGCTTGCAAAGAAGCGATTACTATTTTGGTCGTTTAACGTTGGCTGAACAGCACCAGTTATTCAGTAACGACAGCGATATAAAATCAGCTGCATTGATGCTGCTCGGTGAAAACGGTGAGATTGGTTTTGTGGCTTTTGGTAGCACCGACGAAAATCATTTCTTTCCCGGTATGGATATTTTATTCCTCAAAGAGTTGCGCAAAATACTCGGTTTGATGCTGGAACGTTTTTAAATGCCCAGTGGCGAACAAAAAAAGTTGGCAAAAGCGACTGTGCCAAACACAGCCAGTACGCCACAGCAAATACCTGAGTCACTGCTGTTTTGGCTTAATGATTTTGTTCGCTATCTTAAAGATGAACGCCAGTACTCGCCCCATACCATAATCAACTACCGTCGTCATACTCACAATGTGGCGCAATTTTTAACGGATCAGAGCGTGCTGCAAGTCAGCCAGTGGTCACAGGTTAGCAGCAATCATGTCAAACGTTTTGTGATCCATTGCCGTCATCAGCAGCTCAGTCCCCGCAGCATTGCGCTGGCCTTGTCCAGTTTGCGCAGTTTCTACAAATACCTGTTAGACAACAATGCGGTTGAAGATAACCCGGTGGTCGGCATTACGGCTCCCCGGGCCGACAAACCGTTGCCTAAAAACCTCGATGTTGACCAAATGGCACAGTTGCTCGAAATCGCTCCAGAGGATGATTTGGCCATACGTGACCGCGCTATGATGGAGCTGATGTACAGCTCAGGATTACGACTCGATGAACTGGTCAGGTGTGATATCCACAGCATCGACTTTATCAATCAAGAAGTCAGGGTGGTGGGTAAAGGCAACAAAGAAAGAATTTTACCGGTTGGCAAAATCGCCATCCATTGGCTCCAGCAATGGCTTGAGCTGCACCCGGCTTATATCGGCGAAGAGCCCCAAGCCTTGTTTTTGAGCAAACAAAAACGCCGTATCTCACACCGTCAGGTGCGTACCCGAATGAAGCAATGGGGTTTAAAGCAAGACATTGACAGTTCGATTAATCCGCATAAGTTACGTCATTCTTTTGCCAGCCATATCCTCGAATCCAGCCAGGATTTACGCGCGGTGCAAGAATTACTCGGTCACGAAAACTTAAGTACCACACAAATTTACACCCATCTGGATTTTCAACATCTGGCCGGGGTTTATGACAAAGCCCACCCTAGGGCCAAACTCAAGAGCAAATAATTGATGCGTTGTTATCGTCGTTTAAAACCCGTAAAAGCCATCAGTTTCGACCTTGATGATACCCTGTATGACAATACCCCCATCTTGCAAAAAGCCGAGCAGGCGCAACTTGATTTTTTACACCTTAAAGTGCCTCAATCCCGTCAAACCACCAGTAAAGACTGGATTGCCATACGTTACCAATTGTTGCAAATCCAGCCTGATCTCATTCATGACATCGGCAAGTTTCGTCAACAAGGCATTTACCACGCAGTGCGTCAAATGGGCATAGATGATACTCAGGCCGAGCATATCAGTCAGGAAGCTTTTAAGGTTTTTTATCAACAGCGTAACCAAATTCAGTTATCCGCAGCGGTTATGACAACACTTCAACAGCTGGCAAAGCATTATCCTCTGATAGCACTCACCAACGGCAACGCGAGTATTGAGGCCATCGGCTTATCTGGTTTGTTTGAATTTGCCATCGGCTCAGGTGATCTTGGGTTACAACAAAAACCCTCAACGGA
>JBLHHD010000136.1:0-7079 GCA_047614605.1 Alteromonadaceae bacterium | reverse complement strand
ACTGGGTTAGCTTCCTTATAAACCCCTCCTTAGCTCATGAAAGGTTAGTCCATTATGTCCTGTGTGGATAAAATACCATTTAAATCCTCAACGTTCCCTTAGTTATGTCATGTCCTTTTGAATATTCGTATCGAAATTAATCAGTGAAACCATTCCTTTTTTGTTCGAGAAACTCCCTGGTCGTCCTGATATGGTTACTTGATTATTTCCACTTCCTGGTGCCCCTGTGTTGATACGCGGTAGCCGATAGTGAACTTGATGTAACAACAGTATGCTTAGGGTTTGCCTCAATGAAGCCGCCTAAGCGGTTATCCATCTCAAGCATGATCTCCATGCCATCTCTCCTATACCATCTTGGTACTTCCTGTACTTCCTGAAAGCCTTTATCAACGGCTAATCATCTTCACTGATGATGTTTGTTGCAACATTCGCCATATTAACAGTGCTGCACAAGTGCTCTTAATATTGCTGGTCCGTACGCTAATTGGCCAACTCTATAGTCAGGTCCGGTATCCGCTAGCGCATGGGACACTGCTTGTTAAGAACAACTTAATAATAGAGTCCTAGAGCAATAGGCGAAAGGGGTAAAAATATTAATTAATTTTTAAAACAGGTTAAAAAGCCACAAATAAATAAATAAAATTAGTAAGAACAAAGGGTTAAATAAATGCTTTGAGCCTTTTCAAGTGACATGTTGGTTAGTCCTCGCACGGTCTTGTAAGAGATCACCTGATCACTATATGGTGTTTCTCTGAAACACCAACTTGTTACGCTATTTAAGATGGTCGTTAAGGTGATAGTTAAGGTGATAGTTAGGAGAGCATTGAATAGTGATTTGACTGCCAGCAAGCAATTATAGTATTACTTTATGTTGATCTTAGTAAGCGTTGAACAGTGCTTTTAATTAGATAAATATAACCTTATTGACGCTTTGAGGTGGGTTTTTGGATTAAACCTCCATTCATCGCAGTTAAGTGGTTACTTATGGCGTCTTTATTGCGTTTAAAGTTGATAGAGTGCATTATTAGCTCGTCTTTTGTTATCTTGAACTTCTACTTGTTTATAGCGCTAATGCATTGTGTGTTAGCGCTTTTTTTTGTCTGTTGATTGTGTTTCGTCTAAAAACTAAGTAGCTTTTTGTTTTATTTTCCTCTGGATGTGTAAAATGATGTGTTGATTAGCAATTATGGCTTAAGAGTTCATTCATCGCAGCTTATTAACCACTTATCGTGTCCTTATTGCATTTAAACTTCATCCGCTGCATTATAGCTTTGTCTTTTGTTATCTTGAATTGAAAATTGTTTACAACGCCGATGCTTCTTGTATCGGCGTTTTTTTCGTCTGTTTTTTGTCTATTCTCCGGTGCTTTTCGTTTTAGGCGTTTGCGGGGAACATTTTGTTTTTAAGGTTACTGAGGATAATTCTGCTCTTGCTCCTCTTCATATCGCTGACTGTCGAATTGTTCTTTAGGTAATAAGTTTACCGTTTCGTGTAACTCAGAATAGACCACTACCACATTACCCGCTTTTAACTGCGCTTTTACATCGTGGACTTTTTCTTGTAGCGATTTTTCTTGTTCACCATAATCCGTGCCTTCGGTTAATACATAGGACTCAATAATACTATTGAGGGTCTCGCTGTTTAGTTGTTCGAAGGGAATGATCATGATGCTCTCCAGATAGTATTGATAAACTCGGGTGCTCGCTGTTCAAGCCAAAATTGTGGTCTTAATGGGTGCTTGCCGTAAATGAAACCCACATGGCCGCCATGTTTACTCAGTTCGTAAGAAATGGCGGGTGATAAGTCTTTGGCATCGGGCACCACATGATGTGACATAAAAGGATCGTCAGCCGCATGAATGATAAGCGTTGGGGTTGTTATGGCTTTTAAAAATGGTAAGCCACTGGCTTTTTGATAATAATCCTCGGCACTGGAAAAACCATGCAAGGGACCGGTGATCATCTCATCAAAATCTTTAAGGGTTTTTAATCCGGCAATATCACTGGCCGTGATATTCAATTCAAACTGACCTTTAAGGTGTTTGAGTTTGGCGGTCATGGTTTGTTTAAGCATATCAAGCAGGTATTTTTGATAAACCCGAGAAAAGCGACGACCAATACGTTTGGCACAAGGGGATAAGCTTAGCGGTGCAGATATAACTACCGCCGCATCAAGCAAACTGTTTTTACCCTGCTCACCTAGATATTTAGCCAACATATTACCACCGAGCGAAAAGCCGATAGCAGACAATGGACTGTTGGGATATTGTTGGTGTAATGACTGAATAAAACATCTGGCATCTTCGGTTTCTCCAGAGTGGTAAGCTCGGGAATGTCGATTAATCAGACTTCCGCACCCTCTGAAATGCATCAACACACCAATCCAGTTATTGTTCTTTATCGCATTAATCATGCCTTTGGCGTAAAAGCTGTCGATTGAACCTTCGAGTCCGTGAAAGATCACCACAATGGGTTTGCTGTTATTGGCTTGGGGTTTTTCTGACCAGCTTAATTGGACAAAGTCACCATCGGGTAACTCAAAGGTTTCATTGATAGGTTCAAAGTCGTTGGGTCTTGAAAAAAAACGCGGTAAAATGGTTTGTAGGTGAGGGTTTCTCATCCACCATGAGGCTTTAAATTGGCTTTGTATGATCACTTCGATAACACTTGTGGTTAATATCCAGGTAACTTATTACCGTTATTTTTTAAGTTGGCGCTAAGTGTAGCGTATATCCGCTAGCTCGACTACACAGACCGCGCTATGTCGGTTTATTTTGCAAAATTAGGGGTGGTAAAATTGCTTCTTGCAAAATGGTTAGACCAGTTTAAACTAAATCCACGATTGAGCAACATAGGAATAGGTTATGAACAGACGTTCATTTTTAAAAAACGGTCTATTATCCGGTGCTGTACTGGTTACCGGCAGCAGCCTTTATGGTTGTTCAGACCTGGATATTTTGGATGTAGAGGTAATTGACGATGCTGCGGCTGTTGCATTGGGCGCATTGGTGCCGGTATTTTTGGCTGGTGCCTTGCCATCACAGGAGCAAAGCCGCCAGCAAAAAATTGCCCGGGTTATTGCGGGAGTCCGTTTGACCATTAAAAAACTGCCCCCTCACACACTAAAAGAGCTCGATGAATTGTTTATATTATTGACCAATCGCTTGACTATGTTGGCTTGCGTTGGCCAGTTTGCGCCGCTAAATGAGTTGTCGTCTGCTCAGGTGCGTTTGCTGATTGAAGGTTGGCGTAACAGTTTTATCAGTTTGCTCAATACGGCTTACGAAGGTTTAAAAGAACTGGTCTTTGCCGCATTTTATGGTGACTCTGATAATTGGTCATTGATTAATTATCAAAAACCGAACTTGGGAGTGTAACAAATGATCGTTGATCCGATAAAACAAGGGCTGGCAAAAGGCTGGGATTATATTGATGGCACCAAGCTGACCGAGGATTTACAGCTGGATGCTGATGTGGTGATCATAGGATCCGGTGCGGGCGGTGGCATCAGCGCAGAGGAACTGGCCAAATCAGGGCTTAAAGTGATCATTGTCGAAATGGGGGGCTTACGCTCATCAACCGACTTTGATATGCAAGAAAGTAGTGCTTATCCCAATCTGTATCAGGAGTCATCTGCTCGCAAAACCAAAGATAAGGCGATTGGTATTTTCCAGGGGCGTACCGTTGGTGGTTCAACAACCGTCAATTGGACCACTTCAATTCGCACCCCTGAGCCTACGCAACAATACTGGCGTGATCAATTTGGGGTTAAACTTGATGGTGCCGATGCGTTGTTGCCTTATTTTGAAAAGGCTGAAAAGCGGCTGAACATCCATCAATGGCAAGTGCCACCTAACGCCAACAATGCGGCTTTACAACAAGGGTGTAAAAAGCTGGGGTGGCAGTCAACCATTGTCAAACGTAATGTGAATGGCTGCGCCAATCTGGGTTATTGCGGTATGGGTTGTCCAATTAACGCCAAACAGTCGATGCTGGTAACCACAATACCCGGGGCTATGGATAATAAAGCCAAGTTGATTTCTAATCTCAACGTGCAAAGGCTGCGTTGGGCCAATGACAAAGTGGTCAGTGTTGAAGCCTACACCACCGATGAGCATTTTCAACGTCGTAATAGTGTTAAGGTCACCTTAACCGCTAGGCATTATATTTTAAGTGCCGGTGCGATTGGCTCTCCGGCGATATTAAAGCGTTCTAAAGTGCCTGATCCTTCCTCTCGCTTGGGTAAATTCACCTATTTGCATCCAGTGGTTATTTCTGGTGCATTAATGCCTGAACCCGTCAATGGTCACAGCGGTGCTCCACAGTCTGTTTATTCAGATGAGTTTGTGTTTAAAGATGGGGTCGATGGCCGAGCGGGTTATAAACTGGAGGTGCCGCCTGTTCACCCTATCCTGATAGGCACCAAACTGATTGGTTATGGTGAGGCTCATAGTGCGTTGATGAGCCAGTTTAATCACTTTCAGGTGATGATTGCTTTAATGAGAGATGGTTTTCACCCACAAAGTGTTGGTGGCAGTGTTGAGTTGAGTAGTGCGGGAGACCCGATCCTTGATTATCCTATATCAGAGTATATTTGGGAGGGTATTCGTCGTGCTCACCTGAGCATGGCTGAGCTGCAATTTGCGGTGGGTGCCAAGAGTGTTTTTCCTATCCATAAAAACGCTGGCCAGTATACGTCATACAAACAAGCCGAAGCGGCGATTAACCAATTGCCGTTTGAAAACTATCTGTCATCGGTGGTTTCTGCACATGTTATGGGGGGTTGTAATATGGGGGAGGACACTTCAAGTTCAGTGGTTAACAGCTATGGTGAGCATCATCAGCTTGAAAATCTCAGTATTTTTGATGGTTCGGTTTTACCAACCAGTCTTGGGGCAAACCCACAACTGACAATTTATGGCCTGACTTATCGAAATGTTGAACGTTTATTACAAAAATTACAGCCCACCTGATAGCGTAAATAAAACAGGGCTCAGCGAAAACAGCGCTGTAGCCCGCGTATTGCGCCAAATTTAATCTACGACGGTTGAAAAAACAACACTCGTTCAGTTTTTTAAAAAAACTTAAAAAAAATGCAATTTAAGGCTTGCGCTAAAAAAGTCATTACTCTACAATGCGCTCCACTTAATGACGTGCCGGCTTAGCTCAGTTGGTAGAGCAACTGACTTGTAATCAGTAGGTCGCCAGTTCGACTCCGGCAGCCGGCACCATTAGTACACAATTTGGAGGGGTTCCCGAGTGGTCAAAGGGATCAGACTGTAAATCTGACGGCTCAGCCTTCGCAGGTTCAAATCCTGCCCCCTCCACCATTTTCTGCGTATGGAAATGCGAGCATCGTATAATGGTATTACCTCAGCCTTCCAAGCTGATGACGTGGGTTCGATTCCCACTGCTCGCTCCAAGATATATGCTGATATAGCTCAGTTGGTAGAGCGCACCCTTGGTAAGGGTGAGGTCGGCAGTTCGAATCTGCCTATCAGCACCAGCTTTTTTAAAGCTGGTTTATTTTATTTTGCAACATCAAAAAACCCAACCCAAAATTTGAGATTATTTTAAAGGTGCTCTCATGGCTAAAGCAAAGTTTGAACGTCTAAAACCTCATGTAAACGTAGGTACAATTGGCCACGTTGACCATGGTAAAACAACCCTAACTGCTGCAATTACCAACGTACTTGCCAAGCGTGGCGGCGGTGAAGCTCGCGCGTTCGATCAAATCGATAATGCTCCAGAAGAAAGAGAACGTGGTATCACTATCTCAACTTCGCATGTTGAGTATGATACAGAAGCTCGTCATTACGCACACGTAGATTGCCCGGGTCACGCGGATTATGTTAAAAACATGATCACTGGTGCTGCTCAAATGGATGGCGCTATCTTGGTTGTTGCTGCGACTGATGGCCCTATGCCTCAAACTCGTGAGCACATCTTGTTGTCTCGTCAGGTTGGCGTACCTTTCATCATCGTATTCATGAACAAATGTGACATGGTTGATGACGAAGAGTTGCTTGAACTGGTCGAAATGGAAGTACGTGAATTACTTTCAGAATATGAATTCCCAGGTGATGACTTGCCAGTAATTCAAGGTTCAGCACTTAAAGCCCTTGAAGGCGATCCTGAATGGGAAGAAAAGATCGTTGAGTTGGCTGCTGCCCTTGATGATTACATCCCAGAGCCAGTACGTGACATCGATAAAGCCTTCTTGCTGCCTATCGAAGACGTATTCTCAATCCAGGGTCGTGGTACTGTTGTAACCGGTCGTGTTGAGCGTGGTGTTGTTAAAGTGGGTGAAGAAGTTGCCATTGTTGGTATTAAAGAAACGATCACTACGACTTGTACTGGTGTTGAAATGTTTCGTAAACTGCTTGACGAAGGTCGTGCTGGTGAGAACGTTGGTGTTCTTCTACGTGGTACTAAACGTGAAGAAGTTGAGCGTGGACAAGTTCTGGCTAAGCCAGGTACTATCAACCCGCACACTAAATTTGAATCAGAAGTTTACGTTCTGTCAAAAGATGAGGGTGGCCGTCATACGCCATTCTTCAAAGGCTATCGTCCACAGTTCTACTTCCGTACTACTGACGTAACTGGTGATATCCAGTTGCCAGAAGGCGTAGAAATGGTAATGCCGGGTGACAACGTTCAAATGACTGTTGAACTAATTGCACCTATCGCAATGGACGAAGGCTTACGCTTCGCTATCCGTGAAGGTGGACGTACTGTTGGTGCTGGTGTTGTTGCTAAAATCTTCTAAATCTGTTTAGCCGATTTTACACAATTCGAAAAAGGGTTACCGTTTGGTAGCCCTTTTTTTGGGGTGGGAAATTGGTGTTGAGTTAAGAACGCGCTTTGTTCAGCAATGGTGATAACCCTCAATTAAGGTAGATGGGAGCGTTCGGGTTGTACGGTGTTCTTCTTATGGGCCGAGATGTCGGACCACTCTGCCTGTCATAGCCCTGTCAAATACTTATTTTTATCTGTATTTGTGATCGCTTTCCACACTAAGTTCTTCTTGCTGAAATAGGTATATTCAGTGAATTACTTATCGTGTGGTTTTAAGTGTTG
>JBLHHD010000135.1:0-7116 GCA_047614605.1 Alteromonadaceae bacterium | reverse complement strand
CCTCAAGTCTGAGTTGATTGGTCGTTTGTCAGCTCGTTGCTCCAAACTACGATTTAGCTGTGACAGGGCTACTACCGGGCACTCCAGCTCTTTAGCCAGCGCTTTTAGGGAGCGGGAAATTTCTGAGATCTCCTGGGTTCTGTTTTCAGATAAACCAGGCACTTGCATCAACTGCAAGTAATCGACCATGATCATACTGATCCCCCCGTGATCACGGGCAATACGTCGAGACCGTGAACGTACTTCGGTTGGCGTCAGGCCCGAACCATCATCAATAAACATTTTACCTTTTTCAATCATCATGCCCATGGTAGCAGAAATGCGAGCCCAGTCTTCATCATCAAGCTGACCGGTACGTACTCGGGTTTGGTTAACCCGGCTTAGTGATGCCAGCATCCTCATCATGATTGATTCAGAGGGCATCTCCAGTGAGAAGATTAACACCGGTTTATCACTCATTAACGAGGCATTTTCGCATAAGTTCATCGCAAAAGTGGTTTTACCCATCGAAGGTCGAGCAGCGACAATGATCAAATCAGAGGGCTGAAAGCCATTGGTCATCTTGTCTAAGTCTTGAAAACCACTGGACACACCGGTAATACCGTTGGTGGGGTTTTTATATAACTCTTCAATTTTATCAACCGTGTTTTCAAGGATAGTATGCAGTGATTTAGGACCGTCATTGGCATTAGTGCGAGCTTCAGCAATTTTAAACACTTTGCTTTCGGCAAAGTCGAGTAACTCGTGGCTTTTACGCCCTTGGGGGTCATAACCAGCTTCGGCAATTTCATTAGCTACGCCAATCATTTCTCTGACCACTGCTCGTTCACGCACAATATCTGCATAAGCGTTAATATTCGCTGCACTGGGCGTATTTTTGGCAATTTCGCCTAAATAAGCAAACCCGCCAACATCATCCAAATGGTTCAGTTGCTCTAACTCATCGGTTACAGTGATCAAATCAATCGGCTTGCCTGACTCTGCCAGTACGGCCATGACGTCGAAGATTTTACGGTGATTGACTGAGTAAAAATCCTGACCAACCACCCGCTCAGCTACCCTATCCCAGGCGTCATTATCAAGCATAAGTCCACCTAACACCGATTGCTCGGACTCCATCGAATGAGGGGGTACTTTAAGCGAGTCGACGATACTGTCAGTAACTTTAAATCGGTCATTTTTAAACTTGCCGTCAGCGTTATTCCTACTGAAATTATTGTCTTTAAATTTGTCTTCTTTGGCCATAATATTGACTGGTACCACGACACAATACTCGCCATTGAGACTAACAGGCGAAAAATCATGTGATTTATAAATGGGGCTAACTCGATGGGGTTATTATCTTATGAAGCAAGCAATGGCACAATAGTTAATTGTTATTCGAAATAATAAAGCCCAGTGAAGCTAAACGTCAACCGGGCTTGTAAGTCACAGCAATCATTGCTGCTCGATAGTCAAGTTACCACTGACAGTGGTCATTTGTACTTTGGCATTGCCACCACCTTTGGTAAATTTAAGGCTGCTGGCTGGGCCATACTTTTGTTTAACCACTTTATCATCTGTAAGGCGGTTTTTGATCCGTCCACCCGCATGAGAGCTGAGGCGAAACTTGCCACCCACGGTACTCGCAAACCTTAACCTTGCACTACCACTGACTGTTGTCACATTAACGCTACCATCATCAGCAAGGCTTAAAGAGGCATCTATATCACCATTAACTGTGCTAACCTCTAAATCTTCAATCGCTTTAAGCGCCAGTTCTATTTCGCCGTTTACGTTTTGAACATAAACCTTGCTAGCATCCGTTTGAGAATCAATATTGCCATTAACGGTTTCATAATGAATCTTGCCTTTGGAGCTTTTATCACTGATCTGACCGTTTACCGTCGCCAGATGCACCTTACCATAAAGCAAACTGGCTTTAATATCACCATTAACGGTTTCAAGACGAATACGTCGGGATAGATCCTGAGCGTCAATGCTGCCATTAACCGTGTGTACACTGGTCCCTCCAGAAACTTCTTTAACCGAAACATCGCCACTAACGGATTCAAAAGTTAAATCACTGTCAAATGGTACATAGATGATCAAATCTGAACCATCAGAGTCATTCCAGCCATTAATACGTTTTTGGTTGGGCATTTTAACTTTAAACACCGTAAAGCCATTATCACTTTGGAAGGTATAACCCGTGGCTTTTTCATCAAGTTCGCCAGTGACCGATACTTGCGCTTTGTCCCAGCCAATGACTTTGACCGTACCACGCATACTTTGGATATTAACCTGACCAGCGTTAGGGACATCCAGTACCTCATTGATTTTATCAGAGGCCTGCAAGCCCATACTAACTAACAGGGTGAGCGCACCAAATAATTTAATTAATCTCATAGTTGCCTCTATATCTGCTGCCATGGACTTTTGTTCACGGCAATAATTAACGCTAATTGTTGTTGATAAGTGTGTTGCAACATCTTAATCAGCTGAGCGTTAGTTGGGTCCTGATCCAATACTTTTTTGATTGCTGTTGCCGCATCATCCAGCTCTTGCAATTGCACCCGCCAATTATCACTGGCACTGGGCTGACCTTCATACTTAACCAGCAATGCTTGTTTTTTGCTGGCAAAGTCATCGCTGATAACCGCCACATAATTCAAACTGCCATCCTCAGCGGACAAAGACGGTGACACATTCACATTTAAGGTTAACCACACGGTTAATCCCAATACACCGACACCCGCTGCAACAATCGACAGTCTTTGATAAACGCTGTGTTGGGTGCTTTGCTGTTGCTCCAGGGCATTATCAATCCCGGCCCATAAATCCCGTGAGGGTTGCAGGCTTTTGGGCAATTGCGACAGCTGTTGTTGCAATTGTTCTTCAGCGTTGAGTTTGTTCATTTTCTATCCACTCTTTTAATAAACCTCTGGCCCGATGAAACTGGGATTTACTAGACCCCACTGCGATCCCCAGTTTGCTGGCTATTTCTTCGTGACGATATCCTTCAACAGCAAATAACACAAAAACCATTCTGGCTTGCTCCGGCAAACGCTGAATTTTACTTTCCAGCCCGTGCTCCGGTATATGATCCGTCGTGCCCTGCTCTGCAACACTAGTCACATCTGCCGCCTTAAAGCGGCTAAACCAGCTATTACGCTTACGGTAATGCGAAACCGCAAAGTTAGTCGCCACAGTATGTAACCAGGTCGAAAACTTGCTCTGCTCTTTATAAGTCGAGATTTTTTTCCACACCTGAATAAACACCTCTTGAGTGGCATCTTCGGCAGAACTCGGCTCACCAAGCAGGCGATAGCAAATGGCATACACTCGTCCACAGTACTGCTGATACAGTTTTTGGTAGGCATGACGGTTACCTTGCTTGACCTGCCGAATAAGTTCAGCCTCATCATCGCTAAGGAAACGTATGCCCGCCTCAATGACATTTTTGCTTTTCAAAATAGTCGCTATTACCTGGATGTGTTAAGTTCGACGCAGGTATTGTATGAAAGGTTTAAAGAAGTGAAATTTAATTTTTTGGGGAGCGGTTTTTTGTGCTTTCGTTAAGGTATTGCACTGGTCCATCACAAATGCTTTGATACGTTCATGTATCAAAAAAGCCGCTCAATGAGCGACTTTTTTTTAACGTAATACTAACAGTAAAATTAAGCTTCAGCGATGATCGCTACTTTAACTGTAGTATTTACGTCTGCATGCAGAGTAACTGCAACATCAAATTCGCCTGTTTCACGAAGTGTGCCGTGAGGCATACGAACTTCTGATTTGGCTAATTGAATACCGGCGGCGGTTACTGCATCAGCAATATCACGAGTACCGATAGAACCAAACAATTTACCTTCATCACCCGCTTTTGAAACGATGGTGACGTCAGTCAAAGCCGTTAACTTGTCAGCACGAGCTTGTGCTGCAGTTAACGTTGCGGCCAGTTGTGTTTCCAACTCAGTACGACGTCCTTCGAAATGTTCGATATTTTCTGCATTTGCAGGAACTGCTTTTCCACTAGGGAAAAGGTAGTTACGTGCGTATCCTGACTTTACAGATACTTGATCACCAAGACCGCCTAATTTAGCAACCTTGTCCAGAAGAATAATATTCATCTTGCTACACCTTGGTTTAATTTAATAGACGACTTACTGATGTAAATCAGTGTACGGTAACAATGCCAGATAACGCGAACGTTTAATCGCTTTAGCCAACATACGCTGATATTTACAGCTGGTTCCTGTGATACGGCTTGGGACAATTTTGCCACTTTCCGTTACATAGTTTCTTAAAGTGGACAGATCTTTATAATCGATCTCGGTTACGCCATCTGCTTTAAAACGGCAGAACTTACGACGTCTAAAATAACGAGCCATGACATTCTCCTAACTTATACGTTCAATGCTCCGGGCATGTAATACCAGTTTACCATTACCATCTCTTGACTCATGACGACTCAAAAAACCGCTGACTCTGATAACATTACCCTGGAATAATTCGTGCGCAAATTGTTGCGACTCCCGACCACTGATAACAACTTGAATTCTAACAAACGCACTTCTGTGTAAGTCGGCTTCTAGTTGTTGCGACTGATGCTCAAGGACAAAATGGCAATGAGGGGTACCAGCCGGGCTTTGGGTTCTTTTGGGTGTTTTTAGCACTACACCATCAAGCACCAAAAGATTAGTCGACAGCAAAATTACTCTTGGCTTGCAGCCTCTTCAACTTCAGGGGCTTTGTCATCTTCTCTTCGTGGTGTGTCACGAGTATCGCGAGTGTCACGGGTATCGCGAGTGTCACGGGTATCGCGACTCTCACGAGACTCTTTCTCTCGTGCAACAGCTGAAGGTTCAGTAACAGCAACTTTAGTACGCATGATCATGTTACGTAGAACGGCATCGTTAAAACGGAATGCTGTTTCAAGTTCGTTAACCACTTCGGCTGTAGATTCAACGTTCATAAGCACATAGTGTGCTTTATGAAGTTTTTCAATTGGGTATGCCAATTGACGACGGCCCCAATCTTCAAGGCGGTGTACAGTACCGCCGGCTTCTGTAATAGTACCTGTATAACGTTCAATCATACCTGGTACTTGTTCACTCTGGTCTGGATGGACCATAAAAACGATTTCGTAATGACGCATTATTGCTCCCTACGGATTAGTAGCCTCGTATAGTGGCTCAGCCACACCATTTAGAGGCAAGGAACTGACTTTATGGCTGATTTCGGGGGCGAAGTATAGGACTTTATAACGCGTATTACAACTGTCTTTGGCGAATGACTTCAAATAAACAGACTCCGGTGGCAACCGAGACATTTAAACTGCTGACAGATCCCATCATGGGGATCTTAATCAGCTCATCACAATGCTCTTTAGTCAGCCGTCTTAACCCTGTACCCTCTGCGCCCATGACAATAGCAATAGGTCCAGTAAATTTGGTTTCATACAAGGTCTTTTCAGTTTCACCTGCAGCGCCATAAATCCAAATGCTTTCGTCTTGCAAAAAACGCATAGTACGGGCAAGGTTAGTCACCTGAATGAAAGGGATCATTTCAGCGGCCCCACAAGCCACCTTTTGCACGACAGGAGTGATTTTGGTTGAGTTGTCTTTAGGCACCACAATAGCAGTAACACCAGCAGCATCAGCACTGCGCATACAGGCACCGAGATTATGAGGATCAGTGACGCCATCAAGGATAAGAATAAACGGTGGTATTTTTGAGTTGGCAATAATATCCGCCAAATCCGCTTCATCAAGATGCTTAGCAGGGGTTACCCGCGCAATGATCCCCTGATGGTTATTATCGCCAGCTTTGTTATCCAGCACGTTGCGGGTCATAAACTGCACCGAAACGCCCTGTTTACGCGCGATGTTAATAATTTGAGTGGCTCTTTCATCCTGGCGGCCTTTAAGGGCATAAATTTCAATAAACCGCTCTGGTTGACGTTCAATGACCGCTTCAACGGCATGAATACCAAACAGCATCTCTGACTTGCTCATAGTGACTCTTTACCTGTTTTTAAACTATTATTTATCTAACTCATGTGTCTTGTTACGGGCATTTTTACCGGGTCGTGGTTTCCTTTTGACGGCTTTTTTAACCTTTTTACGAGTGCCCGATGGCTTATCGTCTTTGGTCGTTTTTGGCCCACTACCAGTCCCTTTACGATGACTTTTAGGGCCGCTTTTATGCTTTCCCTGTGCGCTGTCCTTGTCGTCTTCTTTATGTTTACTGTCTGGACTAGCTGCCTTATGACTGCTGTGCCTATGAGCATTTTTCGTGTGACCCCTGTGCTCTTTGGGGCCTTCACTTTTGCCAATAATGCCTTTAGCCAGTTTCTCACGGACACTCAAATCATCACCAGGTGATGCATCAGCGCTGTTGTTCTTGCTGCGTCTTCCCGAACGCTCAGGTTGATCCGTCGCCAGAGTAAAATCAATTTTACGCTGCTCAAGATTAACCGCCGCTACCTGAACATCAACACAATCGCCCATGCGGTAGACCTTACGACTTGATTCACCAATGAGCATATGACGGGCCTGATCAAATTGATAATAATCATTGCGTAACGAGCTTATATGGACCAAACCATCAATATACAAATCATTAATCCGCACAAAGAAACCAAAGTTGGTTACCGCAGCGATAATCCCTGCAAAAGTCTCCCCAACATGATCTTGCATATATTCGCATTTTAGCCAGTCACTGACCTCGCGGGTCGCATCATCTGCCCGCCTTTCGGTTGTCGAACACTGCACACCAATAGCCTGAGCTTCATCCGCTTCATAAAGATACTCGCCATGAGTCACGTGCCCCTGAGTCTGTAAAATACCCTTGATGGTACGATGCACAAGCAAATCAGGATAACGACGGATAGGTGAAGTAAAATGCGCATAAGCGGTTAAGGCCAAGCCAAAATGGCCATTATTTTCAGCCTGATAAACCGCTTGCTTCATTGATCGCAATAACATGATTTGAATGAGTTCAATATCATCCCGGTCGCCCAAACGAGTAAGCTCTTGGGTTAACTCTTTGGGCTGCGGATCTAACGATAACGTGCTAACGATACCCAATTCGGCCAAGAAACTTCTGAAATTGCCCAGTTTGGCCTGATCT
>JBLHHD010000134.1:0-7119 GCA_047614605.1 Alteromonadaceae bacterium | reverse complement strand
ATTTATCTCAGGGTGGTAGGCACCGACCCTTGCTTATTGTTATGGAAGAGGCGCATATTTATCTGAATGATGGTGCCAAAGGGATGGCTTCAAATATCGTGCAACGGATTGTCAAAGAGGGGCGTAAATATGGCATTGGTGCGATGATCGTCAGTCAAAGACCTTCTGAAATCAATCCAACCATTCTTTCTCAATGCGGTACGTTTTTTGCCCTCAGATTGACTAATGCTGCTGACAGAGGTCATATAACGTCGGCATTATCTGATAACCTTGATGGCTTAACCAATATGTTGCCTATATTACGTACCGGAGAGGCTATTATTTTAGGTGAAGCGGTTAAGCTACCCATGCGCACGACGATAGAGGCACCACCCAAAGACAGAAGACCCGATAGCCAAGATCCGGTGGTTTATGATGAAGTGTCGATAGAAGATTCGCAAAACCCTGGTGGCTGGGGTATTAAAATGGAAGTTGATCCCAATTACGAAGAGCTGGTCGAAACTTGGCGAGCTCAAAATCCCAAAATTGATAAAGTGAAATAATGAGGAAATGACAGTGGAAACGATTGATATGAGAGAAGTAAGTTCAAACAATGTGGCATCGGTTGGATACGATACTAGTAGTGCGACCTTGCAGGTGACATTTAATAATGGAACATCTTACCAGTATTTTGATGTGCCTGAACACCTATTTGATGAGTTATACAGTGCGGGTTCTGTTGGTGGTTATTTGGCGGCAGAGATCAAAGGCTCGTATCGATATTCAAAAGTTTAAAATCATTGAGTGTAATTTATTTGGGCAATGAACTTAGTCGGCATAACAATTTAACGTTGTTATAGCTTAAGTAATTGATACGTGATGCCTGAAGCGAAATTCATCATGATTTAGCCCCTGCTTAGCGACTTGCCTGCAAGGTTATGAGTGACTACTCCTGTGCCTTGCTTGATTCTTTTCTTGATGAGCTTTGTATCAATGCTAAAATTAGCAATATTAGCCTCAGCGGTAGTCATAGCCATGAGTTCTCACGCAGCAGATATTAAAAAGTCAAAACCAAACGCCACCCTCCATCAGGATTTTAACCAACCCGTTATTGAAAAAACGGTCAATCAGCACAGTCTGGATTTTTTTAGGATATGGTTGCTGGATGATATGGGTAAGCAAACTTTGTAAAGGGCGCTGGAAGAAAAGGTGGGGTTTGACACTAAAACGACGCAAGAAACCATCCGCTTTATGGACAAAACCATTGGCCATATCGACCAACAGAGCAAAATACTTTACACCCAACAAAAAGCCCGGCACACAAAGTGCGCCGGGCTGGGGTGTTTTAACTCTAATTAATTAAAACTGTAGTGACCAGCGGTTAAGTTGGCCGACATCTCTGCGGATGTTGTCGGTTACTATCAGGGTCCATGTGCCATTGGCGCTGCCTGAGATATCGCCGCTATAGGTGGCGTTGATGTTCTGCGCTGAGTCTTTGCGATCGCTGGCTTTAAGCCGGTATTGGCTGCCGTCGGAGGCGACCAATATCAGGCTGATATCACCACGAAATGTGTGGGTGATATCCACGTTTATGCTAACTGTACCAGCTGCTGAGGTGCGGTCTACAACAATATCACTGCTGATTGTGCTGCGGTCCGGGATGGCGACTGTAGTGGTGTTTTCGAAGAACGAACCACCCGTGGTAACGTCGGCAACATTAACGACTACGCTACTGTTGGCTGTTGCACCTTGGTTGTCGGTCACAGTTAAAGCCACTGTGTACGAACCGTCTACGCTATAGCTGTGGCTTGGGTTTACGCCAGTAGCGGTTGTGCCCTCACCAAAGTTCCAGTCGTAGCTGACAATGGAGCCGTCGGCATCAGTGCTGCTGCTCGCATCAAATGTACAGCTTAAAGCCGTACAGTTTTGGCTAAATGCCGCCGTTGGTGCCTGATTACCAGTTCCGTCACCCATAGTTTGACCATTGTTGATGCCGCCAGCGGTATGAGCCGCAGCCCGTTGCCAGTTAAAGTCGCTGTACTGAGTACCCGTACCTGCCAGCTGAAGTGAATGCCCAATTGGAGTCGTTGACGTTTCACTCACCCCTACATCAGTAGCGGTTGTGCCAGCCGCCGGGCCGTCAGTTGCAGTAACTAACCCTTCGTAGCTTAAAAACTGCACTACAGTGCCCGAACCGTCAACCAAGGCAAAACCATCTGGTGCGCCGTTTTGTAATCCGCTTATGGCAAAGTTTAATGTACCAAATCCACCTTGTTGGTCGGCAATGGTGCCAGACAAGTTAAGTGTGCTGTACTGAGAACCACCGTTACCGTTGTAGGCCACCAGTGACCAACCCGTTAGGTTAGTGCCAGCAGCGCCTGCGATTTCGATGCTTTCGTTAGCGTCTGTACCTTCATTGTCGTAATGGAACTCGTTAACCCAAGGTTGGCTGGTGAGTGCGGCTACCGTTACCATTGTATTGCTGGTATCTGTTGCACCTGCATTATCAGTTACTGTTAGTACTACGTTGTAGTCGCCGTTAAGTGCATAAGCATTTGTTGGGTTTACGCCGCTGCCGGTTGTGCCGTCACCAAAGTCCCAGCTATAAGACGCGATTGTGCCGTCACTATCAGTACTGGTGCTGGCATCGAAGGTACAAGACAAGGCGTTACAGTGATGGCTGAATGCCGCTGTTGGTGCTTGGTTAACCGGTGAACCAGCAAAGCTTTGGCCGTTATTGACACTACCAAATGTGCCGTTGGCCGCTGTCTGCCAGCTAAAGTCTGCATAAACACTCCCTGAACCACTTAACTGCAAAGAGTAACCAACCGCTGTTGTGCTGGTTTCTGACACGCCGACATCAACCGACGTCTGACCGTTGGCCGGACCGTTGGTCGCCGTGGTTGTGCCTTCATAACTTAAAAATTGCACGACAGTGCCTGTGCCATCGACTAATGCGATGCCATCAGGTGCGCCGTTTTGTAAACCGGTTGCAGTGAAGCTTAAGGTGCCCATGCCACCTTGTTGATCGGCGATCACGCCAGACAGGTTGATGGTGCTGTAAGTTGTTCCGCCATTACCATTGTAGGCAACCAAAGACCAACCACTTAAGTGACTGCCCGCAGTACCAGCAATTTCAATCGCTTCGCCTGAGTCAGTGCCATCGTTATCATAATGGAATTCGTTGATCCAAATAGTCGGTGATGCAGGTGGAGGGGGGCCTACATCAGTTGTAGCAGATGCCTCTGCACTGACTGCAGATTCGTTGAATGAAGTATCAACCGCTTTGATGGTGTAATAGTAAGTCGTATCACCGCTGACATTGGTGTCAGCGTACGAAGTGGCTGTTAGTACACTGGTGTTGACTTTACTGGTTGCGCCACCGCTGGTATTGCTGCGATAAACGTTATAACCCATCAAGTCTGAGTCGGTATTGGCTGCCCAACTTAAGGCTACGTTACCATCACCACCTGTTGCGCTAAGTACACTTGGGGCCAAAGGCGGTGTAGTGTCGCCACTGCCGCCAGTACAGTTGTTTTCAAATACACAAACAACATATTCGGGATGATCGACAAAGGGGTTACGGTTACCCTGAAACAAATACACGGTATCGTTGTGGCGTTGTTCAAAGGCATCTACCGGGTCTTCTTTATGCCATTGCAGTAGCACAGATTTGAGGCCCATATAGGCGACTGAAAGATTTGATCCCTGACTGGATGAGCCGATTAGGGCACGATCATCGGTCAACATCAGGTCTGGCTCTGCTACACCTGTGACGCCATGATTTCCCCCTTCGTAACGGACAGCCATATACATCAGGGCGCGAGCGGTATCGCCTTTGCGGCCTGACCAGGTTTGCCAGCTGCCATTCTCAAATGAGCCGGCAGTCCAGCTAGATTCACTTGCCGTGCTGCCACGGTTGTTGTTTAGCAAGGTAATCTTTTCGCTACAGCCGCTGGTGCAGTCGGCATACGGTTTGTTTGAACGACTGGAGTTGTAGGAGCTGTCAGAAATAAACAGATGGTGAGTATCGGTGTAGGGGTAGTTAGTGCTGCCATCGGTTGGGAAACCGTAGGACTTGGGCCAAGTGTGCTCGCGGTTGTAAAACGTGTTGCCGCCGCCTTCTTTGGCATAACTGGCATTTTTATAAATGTCGATGACATTGGCGCTGTTATCCGGGTCTTCATCAGCGGATTCGAGTATATCCCAGGTATCGGTTGATGTTGAGGTATAAGGGAAACGCTGGTGGTCGTCAATAATCTCGTGCAGTGAGCTGTGTAGTGCTTGCGGGGTCGAGTTATTGGCGTTGTTGTAATAACCTGCCGGGATCTCAGCGTGTGCGGCTGAAAGGGTGCTCAGTAAACTAACTAACGTGACGGTCCCTATCACACTGTATTGCTTCTTATAAAAAGGTACTCTATTCATTTGAAGTCTCTTCGTTGATGGCTTGTATTTGTAAGTCTCTATGGTGAATAAATGCCCGGTTTAAACGGGTGATTTATGCCTGTGTTTTTAATTATTATTATTAGTGGTTTACCTGCTTTTATTGGTTAACGCTTGGGAAAACGTAAGAATGATATATAAAATCAGTTACAAATTCATTACATTTTTGTGTTTTTTTAACTCATGCGTGTTCGCTTAACCAGATTTTGATAGGTTAGACAGGAATTTTTTGGTCGTAGTCAAATTTTTAAATCGTAAAGCATCGCGTTTTTACTGGCGTTCGTCGTATATTTATACTGGTTAAATAAAAAAGCTGTCAAATTGGTCAAGTTTTAAATGGTGTATTTCTTTAGGGTAGGTTAATAAAATGTTGCAGGTTCATAAGTGACCTTTTAGTTTTTTTTTGGTTAAAATGTTTCCATTATCAATTGTTTTTTGTGGTGGGTGTTCGACCGTCCCTGGTCGATTTAAATGATCTATTTTAGTCATCCGTGAAGGTTAATTTTGGTGATTAAACCCCAGGTATGTGAGGCGGCAGATTGCCAGCTAAGATCACTGTATTTGCTACCGTTACCTGACAGCTGTAATGACTGGCTGGTGGTGGTTGGGTCGTTTTAAGAAATGCCTACATTGTCTGAACTGGTGCCCGCTGCCGGACCAGAGGCCGGGTTGACGGTACCATTAGAGCCGTTATCGGCGGCAATAGACCAGCCACTTAAGTTGGTCTCAGCTGCTCCGGCAATCTCAACCCCTATAGCGAAATTAAGCGTGCCCAGTCCACCTTGCTGATCGGCGATTGTGCCTGAAAGGTTAGTGCCCACTGGACCAGTAATTTACATCCCTTCACCAGTACCTGTTATGCTGTCATAATGCAGTTCGTTGATCCACGCTGAACCCGCAACTGGCGATACTCCCGGATCGGTTGTTACCACCGACGTTGTTATTTTTTGTTAACATTGCCATCGTCGTTTTGACCTAAAGCGAGAGGGAACGTAAAAAGCATAGGATTGTTTGGTTACAATTCCATTAAATTTTTGTTTTTTTTAGTCAGTGTTAAAAGAGCTTGGTTATTTAGACAGCTTTTTTTTTGCTATAAATTGAGATCAGGTGGCTTGTTTTTAAAGGCATTGAGTGTGATTTATGGTCTTATTATAATAACTTGATAAGTTAGACAGGTTTTTGTTGAGCGTGTATTATCTGGAAGTTGTTAATGGGAGTCTCGGGAATATGGCTGAAGCGGATGAATAACCTTGACCCGTATTAACCGTCAGCCGATGACAAGCCTAAAACAAAGATCGTTGCTGTTGGTGTGCCGAGTGCCCCCTATGCTGGGCGGATATCCATAGAGATGGTTTCGCTTAATCCTATGGGGTTACGTTTGGAGGGTTTATCAATGGGGGTGGCGGTAAACTCGTGGCGTAAAAATGGCTGGAGAAATTTATCGAACTTTTCTACCCGATCAAACTGGGGGTTAAGCCAGGCTTCGATAAGGTGTTGGTTATTCATTGGCAGCATTAAGGGCAGCGATTTGCGGTGAATATGCTCGAACTTAGAGTGGCCGGGTATGGTGATGATTGACGCTGAGTGAAGCCGTTCGCCATTATTTTCATTGACCCAGGTTTTGTAGATGCCGCCAAAACCGATGGCACTGTTGACGGGGGTTAACTGGTGATATTGTTTGTCCTGACCTTCGACAAAGCTGCTGGCTGGAATGATACAGCGACTGGTTCGGTAAGGCTGATAAGCAATGGCTTGTGGGCTGTTTAGTTTGTCTGAGCGCGAATTAAACGAAGCGTATTTGTAGTTGGCTTTGTAGCCGTCCTGACTTTTATCCATCAATAACCACCACACAGCATCTTCGATACTTCGCTGGCCGTCGTTACCTTGCTTGATCATTGAAATGGTCGATGCCGGAGCCACATCATGGCTAAAACGCAATGATTGCTGTTGGTCAAACAAACCCAGCTGTTCACACAAAATCCGGGTTAGGGGATCATCCATTACATTAAATCTGCCGCACATAGTTTTTGCTTTGCTGCCGTTTGTTATTGTTTTGTCAGGGCGAAGAGTTTAGCAGATTTTTGGGTTGCTCTGCCATGGGGCAAAGCGGTTTTACTATTCAGACAGAAAAAAAGAGTCAACACTTGAAAAGTGAAGTAAGTAAACCCACATTAGCAGTATTGATTTTCAAAAGGCCAATCGATGAAAAAAGTCACATTACAGGGTAAATACATTACCCTTGAACTGCTATCACAGGGACACTACCAAGGTTTGGTTGAGACGGTAAGCGATGGACAGTTGTGGAATGTTAAAGAAACTAAAGTACCCACTGTCACTGAGTTGTCCGGGTTTCTTGAAGCCGCTGAGGAGGGCTTTGCTAATGGTTCGGATATGGCGTTTGCCATTATTGATAAAGCCTCTGAAAAAGTGGTGGGTTCGACTCGTTATATGAAGGTGGCGCTTGAGCATAAACGGGTGGAGGTTGGGTATACTTTTATCGCGGAAAGTTTTCAGCGCAGTTATGTCAATACTGAGGCCAAATTGTTGTTGTTGACTCATGCTTTTGAAACGCTAAAACTTAATCGGGTTGAGTTTTTAACGGACAATCTCAATCATAAATCCAGAGCCGCTCTTGAGCGTTTAGGAGCAGAGCATGAGGCCACGTTACGAATGCATATGCTGTTAAGAGATGGTTAT
>JBLHHD010000133.1:0-7184 GCA_047614605.1 Alteromonadaceae bacterium | reverse complement strand
AGATTAAATTGGCGGGTTTTGATTAACTCAATCAGAAACGTCGGTGTAGCGGTGGCAAACCAGTAACTTTTAAATTCGTGATGTTCAAATAACGATAACAATGAATAGGGGTTGTAAACGCTCGGGCCACGATGGTGAAACCGATAGCCGTTGTACCAATACTTCAATTTAGCCAGCATTTGCGACTTATCCAGCTTTTCCTCACTGGCTAATTGTTCAATCGCAGTGGCGAAATTACTTTGCAGCTCTTGCTGGCTCACGCCGCATAGCGTGGTGTATCGACGGTCCATCGAAATATCGGTGAGGTTATTCATACCTGAAAACACCGATACTTTGGCAAATTTTGACACACCCGTGATAAAAACAAATTTAAGGTGCTCGTCCAGTGATTTGATCACTGAATAAAAGGCATTCACCACCTGTTTTATTTCCGGTAATATCACTTTACTGAGGTTATTGAGAATAGGTTTGTCGTATTCATCAATCAATAAAACCACTGTTTTACCGGTTGTCTGATGAAGTTTGGTCACCAGTTCATCAAATCTTTGATTGTAGGAGCTACCGCTAAGCTCAATGCCGTATTGACTCGCAAATCGAACCGTTGCGTTATCAATATACTCACGTAAATTATCGGCAGTGGCAAACTCATCTTTGGCAAACTCCAGTTTGATCACCGGATAAACCGCAAAGTCATAATCGCTTGTGCTGATTTGTAAACCATCAAACAAGTCACGTTTGCCGCAAAATAATGAATCGAAAGTGGAGATTAATAATGATTTGCCGAAGCGACGGGGGCGAGAGAGAAAGTAGGCTTTTCCCGAACAGATTAAATCGTGGATCAGCGCCGTTTTATCCAAATACAGATAATTTTCCTGACGAATTTGTGAAAATGTTTGAATGCCAAGGGGGTATTTCATCACTGATCCGGTAAAACACTAAGTGGTAAGGGCATTATACCAATATAAAAACAATCTGCTTGCGCATTTTCAACTGCTATAAAAACCCTTATAAAATACAACTACCGTAACGTCCGGGTTGCTGTGCAAGACACCGCTACTGCTTTTGATCACCGGATTTTTTATCTGCCCGCGTCGCCTGCAATGGCTTTTTTAGAGCGAAGAGGCACCGACTTGTTACTTTTGTTTCTCACCTTGCTTTTCACTTTGCTTTTTCCTTTACTCACCATTTTGCCTTGATCGGCCTCTTTTTTGGCTAACAACTGGTTTTTTTCTTGTGCCGCACGGTATCGACTTTTCTTCAACGGTTTGTCAACTTCCTCGCCATCATACTGAGCGGGTAAAGCCCGGTCTAATTCGTAACCCGGCATAACAATACGTTCAAATCTACGGCCGATAAGTGTTTCAATATTTTCTAAAAACTGCTCATCTTTTTGACTTACTAAGGATATCGCTGTACCTGATTTACCTGCACGCCCCGTACGACCAATACGGTGTACATAATCTTCAGCCAAATACGGCAGATGAAAGTTAACGACATGGGGCAAGTCGACAATATCCAAGCCACGGGCGGCGACATCGGTGGCCACCAGCACTCGCACACTGCCTTCGCTAAATTTTTCTAAGGCTTTATTACGGGCACCCTGCGATTTATCACCATGACACAAAGCCGCTGTAATACCGTCCAGCTCTAATTCTTTGGCTAGCAAGTTAGCGCTTTCTTTGGTGCCGGCAAACACAAGCACCTGACGCCAGTTATTGACACCAATAAGTTCGGATAGCAATTCGCGTTTGCGTTGCTCTGACACCCAGTACACCGACTGTTTCACTTTACCTGAGGTCGAGTTTTGCTTGGATACTTCAATGGTTTTAGGGGTATGTAAAATTTGATTGGCTAAGGTTTTCACTTTATGTGAAAAGGTCGCCGAAAACATCAGGGTCTGATGTTTTTGCTTGATCACCGCCAGTACTTTTTGTATATCAGCCAAAAAGCCCATATCCAACATGCGATCGGCTTCATCTAATACCAAAAATTTCACATGGGATAAATTGATATTTCGCTGCTCAATATGCTCAAGTAAACGGCCTGGGGTAGCGACCAAAATGTCCAAGCCGCCTTTGAGCATCTTGACTTGGGTTTCCATCTTCTTTCCGCCATAAATCACGCCGCTGCGTAAGGGCAAAAACTGGCTATATTGAGCAATGTTATCGCCAACTTGTGAGGCTAATTCTCGGGTAGGGGTCAGTATCAACGCCCTAAGTGTTGGCTTTGAGCTACTTTCATTGGCAACAATCTTGCCCAGAGCATCAATAATAGGTAAAGTAAAAGCGGCTGTTTTACCAGTTCCCGTTTGTGCAGTAGCCAACAGATCGACACCGGTACGGATCACCGGAATAGCCTGCTGCTGGATAGGGGTTAGGTTTTTATAACCGCACGCTTTAACGGCTTTTAATAAATCCGCTGAAAAACCAATCGAATCAACACTCATGACACCACCAAAAAAAGTCTAACTATATGAAGGGCGCGTATTATAGCAGCCTTTATGCCAAGCTGCATAAATAATCGTCTTGGTTTTTGTATCGACCAGGGTGGGATTATACCTTCGAATAAAGGTCCGTAGGATGGCGTAGAGCGCATAGCGAAACCCATCATGCCTGGTTTTAATGGGTTTCGCCTTCGGCTCTACCACATCCTACTGTAAATCGGGAAAGTATAATCCCACCCTGTTGTATCGACCTTACTGCAAAACTTTACCGTGGCTGGCGGGACGACGCTCATACGAAATTCTAGACCCCATCCTTCGACCCTAGAGATTATATTTGGTGATAACGAAGTGAAGCGTTAGAATTACATCAATTGAAATATTACTCATGAGGATTTTTGCGATGACCATTGCAAGCGTGGATTATACTAAACAACTACATGATGAAATTGAGCAAACCCCAGAAGAATACCGCCCCTTGTTGCTTCGCATTGTTCATTCTTTTCGAGAGGGTGTAACAGTATTACCATCCGCAGAAGACTCTTTTAGGGAGGGCTGGCAAGATATCTTAGCCGGAAACACACATTCAGTAGACAGTCTTTGGGATGGAATCGATTCAGAATAAAATGAAAGTTGAATATAGTGAAGCATTTAAACGACAATTAAAACGTTTGGCTCGTAAATATCGTCAAATCAAGAAAGATATAAAACCAGTAATTGATGCTCTTGAAGCTGGAGATATATGTGGTGATCAGGTGACAGGGGTAAATTATACGCTTTACAAAGTTCGTGCAGTAAACAGCGATAGTAAGCGTGGAAAAAGTGGAGGTTATCGAGTGATCTATTACCTTAAAACACAAACTCGTTGTATTTTGGTGACACTCTATTCTAAAGCAGAACAATCTGATATTAGTGCTAATGATCTTGAACGGATACTCAAAGACATTGAGTCGCAACCCCACAAATATTAAGTAAATCCACACCCACTTGAGTATAGATAGTGATATCTGGCGGCACACAGGTTAAAATTACGCGACCAAAGTGGAACGTTAGCCCTACCGGCTAAACCTTAATCACCATAGAACAAAATATGCCTATCCCTGATCATAGTCCAGAAGATTGTTTCACCCCATTTAAAGCCCCAATAGCGGCATACAGCTTGCCCGAGCGATTCACCTTCCCTTTTTATTATCAGCCGCACCCCTTGTGTTTATTAGCAGCCAAAGAGTTACAAGCTCATCTTCAAACGCAAACACAGTGGCAACATAACTTTGGCCTTGGCGAGGATAAGGTTGCGGTCATAGGCAAAATGTTTGGCGTGTTGGTAGTGCAAAACCAGCATAACGATATTGGCTATTTAGCGGCTTTTTCTGGCAAGTTGGCACAAACCAATCTGATCCCTCATTTTGTCCCCCCGGTATTTGATATGTTGGCTGAAGATGGTTTTTTCTTGCCACTGCAAATTGAGATTAATGACATTAGCGAGCAAATTAACGTATTGCTGTGCAATCCCAAAATAGCTGAACTTGAAACTCTGCTGACAGAGAAAACGACGCTTTTTGAGCAACAGACTCAAGCACAGCAGGCAATAATGATCCAGGGCCGTAAGCACAGAAAAGCTCAAAGAGCGGCTGCCGAAACCCAGCTTAGCCCGGTACAAATAACCCAGGTAACTGCCCAACTCAGCAAACAAAGCATTGAGCAAAAAAACCAGCTAAGGAATATAAAAGCACATTGGCAGCAACAAATTTCAGCCACCCAGCAACAGCTCAACCAACTAAGCAGTCAAATTGACGGATTAACCAAACAACGCAAAGACTTATCGGCGGCCTTGCAGCAAAAGTTGTTTGAACAGTATCGTTTTCTAAATGTGAAGGGTATTGAGAAAAACTTAAATGACATTTTTGACGATACGCCTGATCACGTAACCCCTGCCGGGTCAGGCCAATGTGCAGCGCCCAAATTATTACACTTTGCCTTTAAGTCGGGCATGAAACCTTTGGCTATGGCCGAATTTTGGTGGGGTGTGCCGCCTAAGTCAGCGATAAGACAACACAAAAACTTCTACCCCGCCTGTATGAGCAAATGTCAGCCTATTTTAGGCCATATGCTCGATGGCCTGGCTGTCGACGAAAACCCCTTACTGATCAACCCTGCCCTTGGTAAAACATTCGATATTATCTATCAGGATGAGGTTATCTTAGTCATTAATAAACCTGCTGAGTTTTTATCGGTGCCCGGTAAAAATATCCAGGACAGTGTCTACTTACGAATCAAACAAGACTTCCCCCATGCCATAGGCCCTTTGATTGTGCATCGGCTCGATATGTCGACCTCTGGACTGATGGTGATAGCGCTAAATAAAAATGCCCATAAACGCCTACAGAAGCAGTTTATTAATCGCAGTGTCGAAAAACGCTATGTGGCTTTACTAGACGGTTTATTAGCACCGGGCGAAGGCGAAATAAACTTGCCACTTCACCAAGACTTAGCGGACCGCCCCAGACAACTGGTGTGCCATCGACACGGTAAAAATGCACAAACCCGCTGGCAAGTGATAGCCCAAGATGGCAATCGAACTAAGGTCTACTTATACCCTAAAACAGGCCGAACCCACCAGCTTAGAGTCCATTGTGCGCACTCTGGTGGCTTAAACCTGCCGATCTGGGGCGACGATTTATACGGCACAAAAGCCGACCGATTGTACTTACATGCCCAATCGTTAGCTTTTAATCACCCAGTCACTAAAGCGTTAATGCGCTTCGAGGTTGAGCCCGATTTTTAAGGTTTAATTAGGATAGGGCTTTAACCTAAAAACGCTATCCCACGCACCAAAAAAGCGCCAAAACCCACCCCATCGAACCAAAATGGTGCACCCCAACTCAATTAAGTCACTAACAAATCCCTTATAAAACAGTCAAACATGTTCACCTGCGGGTTTTATGGTGTTATTTGTTACTCATTTGCACAACTGCCACACTCAGGCATCGACTTTGCAATGGTGATATTAATATCATAAAAAATTGAAGAGAACCCAATGAAAAAAACAACATTTTGTATTGCCATGCTGCCACTTGTTGGCCTAACTGCGCTGCTATCAACTGAGGCATCTGCCGAGCAAAGTTTTTCGGCTAACGTCGCCGTTACCAGCAATTATTTGTGGCGTGGTATAGAGCAAACCAATGGCAAATCAGCGATATCTGGCGGCATTGATTACAGTGCAGATTCAGGATTTTATGTGGGCGCTTGGGTATCCAACGCTGACTGGGCACCGGGCATGACTTATGAGCTGGATTTATACGCCGGGTATGCTGGCCAAATTAACGATGCAGTGTCTTTTGATGTCGGTTATTTGTACTACGCTTATCCTGATGAAGACAGTGATGATGCCGACTTTTCTGAAATCTACGGCAATATTTCATTTAACAATTTGACCCTGGGTCTGGCGGTATTGGCCGATGCCGAGGCTGCTGATTTTGGTGATAGCATTTATGCGACAGCAGATTACGAATTCGCTTTAGCCAGTGAGGCGACAATCGCCTTACATCTGGGGTCTTACTCAGGCGACTGGTTGGCCGAGGATTCGATTGATTATGGCGTTAGCCTGAGTAAAGACGGGTTTACGCTGGGCATATCGAATACCGATTTGGATGATGACGATGTTAAATTTTATATTTCTTACTCGATAGATATTGCGTTGTAAGTCTATAGACGAAGTCCAGACATGGATGTCAGGACAAAAGAACAAACACTAAGACCGATTGCAAAGCAGATGACGAGAACCTAAACTAGCCAACTTAACAGCATATCCAGGAATAAAACGTGGCAAAATCACAGCTTTGAATCCTCTATGGCGCAATTGTTCCAAGCAGAGTCGCTCAGCGGACTTAAGCAATACGATGATGTAATTAAACAACTGGCAATAATAGCCCCTAATTTTAAAGCTCAATATAGCGTAACACCAGAAGCAACGGCTGAGGGTTATATTCAGTTACTGATGTTATGGGGAGACACTCTAAATGCTTTTGGTCGATGATAAGGCCGCTCTGGGAAAATTTGCACAGACCCTGGCAATAGTCGCAGAAAACACCACGGGCGACCCTATCGAAAACGGCATGTTGAGTATCAGCATATGCTGGCGAATGGGCTTGGCACACGCCAACAGGTCCAACATTGACGATGCCAACAAGGTCTATTTCAAAGCACTTACCATAGATAACAATGTTCGCCAAGTGACCCAAGGCCGACCAACTAACCCGGCAATTATCGGCATTCGCCAATTGTTGATCCCCAACTTGATTATGCTAAAGCAGTGGCAAAAAGCGATAATTCAAGCCCAGTGTTTAATCCAGGACGAACACAATTGTGACGATTTGCCCAACATTGACATCGTTCAATCATTAGTAGATTTAATTGATATATCAGCCAAAGATACTGCCGACGATCCCGAGGCCGTCGCCTGTTGTCGGCAAGTCATTGAGACACTTACCCCGCTACTTACAGCAGTTGAAAACGAGGTTGGCTAAAAAACCCAAACCGAAGCCACCCCATATTTTAATAAGTAAGAGTGACCTTTGCCAATCTCCAACTTTATACCTTCAAGTTCGATAAACCCATTCAAAAAAACATAGGTTTATCGAACTTGAAAATAAAATAAGCTTGTAAGTTAGTTAAATGCAAGCAATATGATTTAGCCTCCATGGGACGGTTAGAGGTGAGCGAAAGTGCTTTTACCAGCACTGAG
>JBLHHD010000132.1:0-7195 GCA_047614605.1 Alteromonadaceae bacterium | reverse complement strand
CAAAGAAATAAAAGGCCAGGGCAACGGTGTCTCTGGGATAGTGTTCACATAATGCGATTGGCTTTTCATAAATACTTGCAGTCGCCAACGTTAGCCTTCTAATCTGTTTTTCAAATAAGTGACCGCTTTATCACATTTTGGGTGAGACGCTTGAGCCAAAAAATGTGCACTTAACATTAATAAAGATTGAGCGGCTTCAGGGGACATAAAATCAATGACCTCGGGTTTTTTCAGCAAAAGCATCGCGTTCCATGGCTTCATTACATTTTTGACTTTTTAACACCAGCATCTCAGCAAATGTCTCAATATCACTACGTACTGGTTCGCATTCTTCATAATCTCTTGATTTAGCGAGTTTTTTTTAAACTTTTCTATTTTCAACTCTAATTGAAACTCTTCACCGATTAAGCGATAAGCACGTTTTTTACTCTCGTTATCGCTTTAGAAACGATGTACATGGCATGAAAAACATCATCTCTCATTTGAGCATCCGGGAAAATGGCCATAGCGCCCTTGGCCATACCTGTCCCACCATCCTTTACAATATGAGGTAAATCCAAACCTTGTCATTTGGCTTGATTTACTATTTTTGCCCATGTATCGTCATCTCGATGAAGTTCATGTGCCAATGAAAACAGGAAACCGCTATCCAAATCAATGCCTGCTAAAACAGGCTCATTTTGACAAAACAACTCGTCTATTGCCCCTGAAACAATATCATGCAAACTCACGTTACGATTAAAAACAGCGGCATTCATTTGTGCCTTAATTTGCAGCGCTTGAATATAACCAAAACGTTGCGATATACCCGGATAGATAGTCGGCAGTCGTTCGACAATGTCACGAATAGCGTTTGCACCAGTAATTGATAACGCAATGATGCTGCGATCAATTTGCGCTTTATCGACGGTTATTTGTGATTGAGTTACCGATTAAAGTAGCATATTATTTAATGCGGTTGAAACAGCCTCCTTGACTTGATAAATCGTTTTCCGTGAAAGGTTAAACTCAGTAGATAGCTGAGAAATGCCATCATGGGCTTGGCAAACTGCGACTTTTGCGAGACAATCAAGTTTATCTGAGGAGCTGAGCGATGTTCGATTTAACATTGGGCAATTATCTTCTGTGTATTGTTTTATTTGCGAAATCATTATCGCAGATTTAGGCTTAAACGCCTCAGATTTTTACTTCAACTGTTACTCGGTACTGTTCAGCTCCTGATTTAATCACGTTTAAAAATGCCATCTAGGGGTACGCGGTATGCCGCTTTACATTTGTTATTCCACAGTTGTTGGACTATATGTTAGGTTTATAATGACGACATTTGGCTATGCGAATTAAATACAAGGTTAGTTGTGAAAATACTGGTTGTTGATGATACCGACGAAAACAGGGAAATGTTGGCATTTATTCTCGAAATGGATGGCCACGTTGTCACAGAAGCACTCAACGGGTTAGAAGCCCTTGAGGCTGTAAAGCGTGATCTGCCTGATTTGGTGCTAATGGATGTATTAATGCCGATAATGGATGGATTCGAGTCCACCGTTGCCATTCGTAAATACCTTGGTGATATTTATATTCCCATTTTATTTCTCACTGGCTTATCTGATGATGAAACCTTATCAAAATGCCTAACCATTGGTGGCGATGATTTTCTTTACAAACCTATTTCAAACCAGGTACTCAGAGCAAAAATAAAATCTCATGGCCGGGTCCGGGAATTAACCGAACAATTAAACCGTCAAAATGAAGAGCTGGTCAGATTAAATGATCAAACTGAGCGTGAACATGAAATTGCCAAAACAGTTTTTGAACGAGCCATTGGCGTCAGTTTAAAAGATTGCCATAATACCCGCAGCTTTATGTCGCCAGCCGCCACGTTTTGTGGTGATATTCTATTGACTTCAATTTCTCCGGCAGGCTCCCTTTATGTTTTGATGGCTGATATTACCGGCCATGGTCTGCCTGCGGCTATCGGAGCCTTACCGATGTCCCAGTTATTTATAGAGTCAACTGCTGTGGGGGACTCGGTCAGTGAAATCGCCCGGAAGATGAATAATACGCTGGACAACTTTCTGCCAGAAGAAATGTTTGCAGCGGCCACCATTGTCGAATTAAATGCTGCTGGCACCCGCTGTACCATCTGGACAGGTGGTCTGCCGGATATTTTAATCACCGATGCAACGGGTAACCTCAAAGACACCATAAAATCACAACACATGGCACTGGGTATTTACAGTCACGAAGACTTTAAGCGGGATGTCATTATCAAACAGTTTGAACTTGGCGACAGACTTTATATGTATACCGACGGGATCACCGAATCAATGAACCAGGCTGGTAAACGTTATGGTGAACCCCGGCTTTATTCAATTTTTGATGGTGAAAGTGACGATATTTTCAATGAGGTCATCAATGACAATATCGCCTTTCGTAATGGACTCAGGCAAGATGATGATATCACTCTGGTTGAAATAACCTGTAAACCCGTAGGTGCTGAGGCTGAAGAGTTCAGGGCAAAAGCACAGGACAAGATCCCCTGGTCGCTGGTCATGGATTTACAGCCAAAAGACTTAAGAGGTCGATCCCCGATTGGCTTGCTCACTGACATGATTGCTGTACAACCTTGCATATCACAGCATAAGGATAATCTTCACACCATATTGACTGAACTGTTTTCCAATGCCATGGAGCATGGGGTGCTAGCGCTATCATCAGAACTAAAAAGAGCCGAAGACGGTTACCTTGAATACTATGAGCAAAGAGAAGAGCGACTACGCAACCTGGTTGAAGGTTTTGTCAGGATTTCTGTCAGATTTAGTATTGAAGGAGACTTTGCCAAGCTTAATATTTCATTTGAAGACAGCGGTGAAGGTTTTGATATAGACAATTTATGTATCTCAGGTGACGATGATACATTTGGCCGGGGATTAAAATTAATTCGTTCAATCTGTAATGACGTACAATATGCCAATAACGGATCTAGCGTGGATATCAGCTACAAAATCTATTAGTCATCTAAATGCTTCCAGAAATAATCAACAACGATCATTCCTGGACACTTAAATCATCAATTACTCAATATTAAACTGCTCACCAAAACGAGCAATCTCAAGTATATTCATTACTTGCGGGTTAGCTGTGCGCAGCCTGATATCTGCATCTTTACCAAAATACTTACGTAATTTGATCAGCATCCCTAGACCGGAACTATCCATATAATCCGTTTTACGAAAATCAATGACAACCGTCCGGGCGGCATGAGGGATCTCTTCATACGACTGTCGAAAAGGCTTTACCTGATTAAAATCAAAATCACCACTGATTGAAATAATATACTCATTATCGTTATTTGGCCCTGAAGCTGTTATCGCCATTATTATACTCCTGTTTAATTATCCCGATCACCGGTAAACTTAAAACATTATTAAACCTGCTACCGATGGTGTTTTCGTTGCTTACTATTTTATAGCAGATATGGTTGATTTAGCGAGGTTAAATTTACCTCTGCGCTAATTTGAACAGCGATGTTCTTATTGTGCTTTAACAGGATGTTTAGTAAAAAAGCGTTTGAGCAGGAGTCTTGCAATTAGCCGCCATTCAGCTGTTGATAACGGAACTCGAATATTTAACAAAAAAACCAAAAAAGGAATAATAATCCAATTATAAATACAATAAATACCGCTCATGAATGGCAAATAGCCCACAAACATTGAGGGCATTAGATCACAAACATTGAGCGCATTAGATCACAAGTCAGCTCGTCGCACTGTGTCATACTGCTGCTCATGTGAATTACCCCGGATGATACTCTTGGAAATAGGTACCACCACACAGCAGACCCCTGTCAATGCTTTGGCCGAAGTTGAGGTGCAAATGGTTGACCACCTTGGGCTAGTCGCCGCTGCCATTGAATCAATGCGTTTGGTTCAACGGATTGATAAACGTCTGCCGATGAAAAAAGACAGTGAAATAAACGTCACCCATGGTCAGTGCGTTAAGGCGATGATCATCAACGGACTCGGTTACACCAACGCACCACTGTATATGACATCCCGCTTTTACCAAGACAAAGACATTGAACGATTGATTGGCTCAGGCGTTGAAGCAGAGCATCTGAACGATCCCGCCCTAGGTCGGACATTAGACGCCATTTTTGATTATGGCACCACCTTGCTATTCGCCGAAATTGCTTTTGAGATTGCACAAGCGCGCGGCCTGATAGGCAAATCAGCTCATATTGATACCACGACCTTATTGCTGCATGGCGAGTTTATGAAAGCCGTTAAATTGGCTGAAAAAATGAAGCGCCTGCCAGATGAACTGACTGAGCAAGTGAATAAATCACCTACACCCGCTTTAGGTCGTTCCAAAGCGCATCGGGATGACTTAAAACAAGTCATGATGTCACTCACCGTCAGCGGTCCAGCCTCTATGCCGCTATGGTTCGAAAGCCTACCGGGAAATAGCAGTGACAAAACCAGCTTTCACGACAGTATTGCTGCATTCGAAGCTTTTAAAAGTCAGATAAACTTTACAGATGATTTGTTGTGGGTCGCTGACTCGGCACTGTATTGCAAAGAAAAGCTGAAAGTCGCCCCTTTTAAATGGTTGACGCGTATTCCTCATACCAAAGGCAATGCCCAAATGCTGGTCCGCTTGGCCGACAGTCAAATCGACTGGAACGAATTGGGTAATGGCTACAAAGGCGCGATATACGATCCACTGGAAGAGGGAGAGAGGTGGGTATTGTACTATTAGTAAAAGAGGAAAGCCGCCAACAGGCGCAAAGCCAGACATCATTGAGTACAAGCTTAAAGGCATACTCAGTGACGATGACAACAAGCAGCAGTTGGCAAGCAATCAACTGGGTCGATTTATTTTATCCACTAACGATGCCGATAATATCAAATGGACGCCGGCGGTCTTGCTGTCAACTTATATAGAACAACAAGGTGTTGAGCGAGGTTTTCGTTTTATTAAGTCTGGAGAATTCCACCTGGACAACATCTATCTAAAGCTGCCCAGCCGAATTGATGCATTAATGATGGTGATGACGCTCAGCTTAATGGTCTATAACACCACAGAATATCAAATGCGAGAGTCGATGGCAGAGCAGGAAGTGACACTGCCAAATCAAAAAGGAAAAGAAACGGCACAGCCCACATTGCGCTGGGTGTTCCAGATGATGCAAGGGGTCCACACACTCAAATTGGCTGGCGTGCCAGATCATGTGGCAGGTAAAAACGAACTCAGGAACAAGATCATTCGCTTGTTCGGTGCCACAGCCTGTACCATTTACGGTTTTAACGGTTAATCCGGGGTAGTTTATCCTTCGGCATAAACGATAGGCTAGCACAGGCGGCTCGGCAGGATTGATTATACCCATTATAAAAATGGCGTTTTTAAGTTTGAACCGTAAAGTAACACTACTAATGGTTGTGGTGTTTTAGGTAATTCATGTTTCCAAATTAACCGCTGAATGCAGGAATTAGGCTTTAAGCACGATTAATAAAGCAAGCAAGAAACTGCCTTCAACATGTAATGAAACAATTTGTCATTCTTAGGTTACTGGTCTATCTTAAACTGGTAATGCAGCCAAAACAATGGATAAAGGAAATACCGCAAATCAGTTAACTTCATATTGTTACGATACGCTTTTGATGATCAAACAATAGCAGCCAACTGATGGTATAAAAGGTAATAGGAATATTATGAAGTTTACAGATAGTTTGACCTTTCGCATGGGTTTATTTGCTGCCACTTTTGGTTCAATTATAGGCGGTTTGCTAATTACATTAAGCTGGCAAATCAGTGATAACCTTGATGCTTCCAACGAGCAAATAAAAATGGTAAAAAAACAGGAACAATCTGCACAAAGCCAGGTACGCTTAATCGAAGAGCAAAAGTCAGTACTCAATCATCAAAAACAACTTAACCTGGCCCATAAAGCATTTATGATCATGCGCACCTGGCTTTATGATTTGCAGGTTAGCTTGCTCAACGAATCGGAAGAAAATGCCGATAATGCCCAGCAAGAGCTTGAAACCTTGTTAGACCTGCTAGCCGACAAAGAGCCTGAAGCCATCGCAAAGCTAAAACCCCAAGTAGATACCCTTTTTATTACCATGATTGAAGCTGTTGATTCTTATGCCGATAATAATCGGATTCAAGGCAACTCTCTGGTCAGCACGGCCAGAGAGATATCGAGAGAGATTGATGTGATTTTTGGTGAACTTTTACAAAGTTCCGCCAGCATTGCAGCAGAAAAAGCGGCTGAGGTATCACAAAAAAGCAAAGAAGTGAGTCAAGTCACCGCTGGTGCCATATCGGTTAATGAAGACATGGGCAGCGTGACCAAATTATCCTGGTTTATTTTAGGCTTGGTGATTTTTAGCTTCATCGTGTTTTTCATGTTGATTTACAAATCCATAATATTACCGATTAACAAAGTACGTAACGATATGGTCAGAACAGAAGCATCATCTGATTTAACCGTGCAAATATTAGTCACTGGTAAAGACGAAGTGTCAGAGATGGCCACTGCCTATAATAGTATGATGGCCCGCTTTCACGCAATTATCGTAGCCATATCAAAATCAGTTGAAGATGTAGGAACAGCCTCACAACGTACCAGCGATATCATGAATACCGCCGCAAAAGGGATAGTCACACAACAACTTGAAACCGACCAGGTCGCAGTCGCTATCAACGAGATGACAGCAACAGTCGAGCATGTTGCCAGCAATGCTCAGGAGGCATCCAACGCCGCCGACGAAGCTAACAGTGAAAGCGATGCCAGCCGCATAGTCAACCAGCAGAGTCAGCAATCAATTAATGGCCTTTCCAGTGATGTCAGCGAAGCCCGGGAAGTAATCAACGATGTTGCCAAGCTAAGTGAAAACATCGGTCAGGTGCTCGAAGTTATCAGTAGTATCTCGGACCAAACCAATCTGTTGGCCTTAAACGCTGCGATAGAAGCAGCACGAGCAGGTGAGGCCGGGCGAGGTTTTGCCGTAGTCGCGGATGAAGTCAGAATTCTGGCCCAGCGTACCCGGGATGCAACCGAAGAAATTAAGAAAACCATCGAACAGCTACAAAAAGGAACAACCAGTTCTGTTAGCGTGATGAACGAAGGCGTCAAACAGGCGGCTTCTGCGGTTAAGCTTTCAGAAAACGCCGGGGCTTCACTGGA
>JBLHHD010000131.1:0-7241 GCA_047614605.1 Alteromonadaceae bacterium | reverse complement strand
AATCAGGAGTAGTATGCTTGTTTGACCGTCATGAAGCAGGTGAACAAGCAATATTGGTGCATGTTGAGTTTCAGCACGAAGGAGAACGAGAAGATCTGGATGAACTTCAGATGCTTGTCTCTTCTGCTGGCGTGAATTCACTTAAAATTGTGACTGCTAGTCGTCAGTCTCCGCATCCCAAGTTTTTTGTCGGTTCCGGCAAGGCTGAGGAGATCGGAGCGATGGTGGAAGCTCACAATGCCGATATTGTTATTTTTAACCATTCATTAAGCCCTTCACAAGAACGTAATCTGGAACATTTAATTCAATGCCGGGTGCTGGATCGGACTGGCTTGATCCTCGATATTTTTGCTCAGCGAGCCCGAACCCACGAAGGTAAGTTACAGGTCGAATTAGCGCAGCTAAGGCACCTGTCAACGCGTCTTGTACGGGGTTGGACTCACCTTGAGAGGCAAAAAGGCGGGATTGGTTTAAGGGGACCAGGGGAAACTCAGCTCGAAACCGACAGGCGATTGCTCAGAGCACGTATTAAGCAGTTGCTTAAAAAGTTAGCCAAAGTTGAGTCTCAGCGCGATCAGGGAAGGCGAGCGAGGCGGCGTAATGAATTACCGACCATATCGTTGGTAGGTTATACCAACGCCGGTAAATCAACGTTGTTTAATACCATTACCGGTGCTGATGTTTATGCTGCAGATCAGTTGTTTGCTACACTCGATGCAACGCTGCGTAAAATTGTCCTAGATGATGTTGGAACTGCTATATTAGCCGACACGGTTGGTTTTATCCGCCATTTACCCCATGATCTGGTTGCCGCTTTTAAAGCCACCTTGCAAGAAACCAAAGAAGCAGATCTGCAGTTGCATGTTATTGATGCCGCAGATGACAGGCGCAAGGAAAATATTGAACAGGTCTATGAAGTGCTCAAAGAGATTGGTGCCGATGAGGTACCACAACTTTTGGTGTACAACAAAATAGATAAACTGGATGATGTCAGCCCGCGTATTGATCGTGATGATGATGGAATTCCGGTTCGGGTTTGGCTCAGTGCTCAAGAGGGGCTTGGTAGTGATTTGTTGCTTCAAGCATTAACTGAGCTTTTGGGCAAGTCAATGGTAGAATATCAACTGTGTATACCGCCCGTTCACGGGCGGTTCAGGGGGGGGTTGTATCAGCTTAATGTGATCATGAAAGAGCAATTTTCAGATGACGGGGGCTGGCTGGTTGATGTCAGGATGCCTACCCAGGAATGGCAACGGCTGCTTAAACAAAGTGGCAAAGAGATTGAAGATTTCATCGTAGGGCCATAAATTGCAAGGTCAAAGATTGTAGGGCCATAAAGTGTGGGCCTTAGAATGACAATGATGGGTGTCATTAATAGTGATTGATAGTGAACCAGTAAGTTCGGTGTATTGTTGCATTGCAGCGGTACTACATAATAACGTTTAATTTTTTATGACGGAGTTAATCATGGCTTGGAATGAGCCCGGTAATAACGGCGACAAGAATGACCCGTGGAAAAATCGCGGAAATAAAGATCAGGGGCCTCCTGATCTGGATAAAGTCTTTCAGGACCTAAGCAATCGCATTGGTGGTTTGTTTGGTGGAAAGCCCAGACCCGCGGGCACTGGCGGCTCCGGGGGGAAATTTGGCGTTGGCATTATTGTCGCGATATTGGCTTTGGTCTGGTTTCTCAGTGGTTTGTATACCATTAAAGAAGCTGAGCGAAGTATTGTATTACGTTTCGGTCAGTTCCACGGGCTTGAAGATCCGGGTCTGAGCTGGAAGCCGACGTTTATTGATACGGTCGAGATTGTCGATATTAAAGCGATTCGCTCGCAGCCTTCGAGCGGTTTTATGTTGACCAAAGATGAAAACGTGGTCAGTGTAGAGTTTGAAGTGCAGTATCGTATTACTGACCCCCGAGCTTATCGTTTTAGTGTGACCGATGCAGATGACAGCCTCAGTCAGGCTACTGATAGCGCTTTGCGTTACGTGGTCGGTCATTCAGTGATGGATGATATACTGACCAGCGGACGTGAGAGAGTTCGTCAGGATACATGGGAAACCCTCCAGTCAATTGTTACTCCTTATAATCTTGGTCTGGAAATTGTCGACGTCAACTTTAAAGATGCCCGTCCGCCAGAGGAGGTTAAAGACGCCTTTGACGATGCGATTGCAGCTCAAGAAGATGAAGAGCGTTTCATTAAAGAAGCTGAAGCCTATGCGCGAGAAATTGAACCACGCGCCCGTGGTCAGGTTAAACGTATGGAACAAGAAGCTCAGGCTTATGAGCAGCGAGTATCTTTGGAAGCTGAAGGTCAGGTGGCGAGATTCTCAAAACTGTTACCTGAATATAAAATTGCTCCTGAGGTTACTCGCCAGCGTTTATATCTGGAAACTATGGAACAGGTTTATTCTAATACCTCAAAAGTATTAATTGATGTTGAAGGTGGTGGCAATATGATTTATTTGCCGCTGGATAAAATTATGCAACAGCAAAATGGCAATAAAACCATGGGTAACACCAAAAGCAGCGTACAGTCTTTGAGAGATCAAGGAACACGTTCGACCAACTCGCAACCTAACAGCAGCAGTCGTGGTGATCGCAGCCGTAACGGGAGAAACTAAACAATGAAGAATTTTTCTATAGTAATACTCATTTCTTTGTTGCTTTTATCGGTTTCATCGGTCTTTGTGGTCAAAGAAGGTCAACGGGGTATTGTTATTCAGTTTGGTAAGGTCAAACGTGATGCCGCTGGTTTAACCGTGGTTTACGAACCTGGCTTACACTTTAAACTGCCATTGGTCGAGAAAGTCAAAATTCTTGATGCGCGTATTCAAACCCTTGATGATGCGCCGGTTCGTTTTGTTACCGTTGAAAAGAAAGACTTGATGGTCGACTCTTATATCAAATGGAAAATAGACGATTTCGCCAAATACTTTTTGACTACCGGAGCATTAAAATCTCAGGCAGAACAACTGCTTAAGCAAAAAGTGAATAATGGTTTGCGTACGGCTTTTGGTACTCGTACCATTGCTGATATCGTTTCTGGTGAACGTGACGAACTGATGAAACAGGCTCAGGATCAGGCGCAAATTAGTGCGGTTGATTTGGGTATTGAGCTGGTTGATGTTCGGGTTAAGCAAATTAACTTACCCCTTGAGGTCAGTAACTCAATCTTTAAACGGATGAGAGCTGAGCGTAACGCGGTGGCTAAAGAGCATCGTTCACAAGGTAATGAGCAGGCCGAGATCTTGCGTGCAAATGTTGACGCTGTGGTCACGGTAATGCTTGCAGAAGCCGAGAAAAAAGCCTTAACAGTACGTGGTCAAGGGGATGCAACGGCAGCAAGGGTTTACTCTGATGCGTTTAAATTGGATACCGAATTCTATGCCTTTGTCCGTACACTTGAAGCCTACAGAAACAGCTTTCGCAATAAAAGTGACATCATGGTGATTAAACCAGACAGTGAGTTTTTCAATTACATGAGAGCGCCTGACGGTGGTAAGAAGTAACCTTTTGCCAATCTTATAAAGCGTTTTTAAAGGCCCCTCTGGGGCCTTTTTTTATATATAGATATATCACCATAGGCACGCCAGTATTTGTGAGTCCAGGTTAAAATAGCCAGGAGCATGACGCCAATACGAAGTATTTGAGGACTCCAAAAATGATTAATACCCACTTAAAAGCCAACAGGAAAAAAATTCATGTTCGAGACATTAATGCTGGCCACAGGGCTAATGCTGATCTTTGAGGGAATGGGTCCACTGTTATTTCCTAACCGTTGGGCAAATTATATGCAAAAAATGGCGACTGAAGGGCCAGCGACGCTGCGGCGTTTAGGCACTGGGCTGGTCATTGTCGGACTTGTGATCGTAATAAACTTTTTGTGATTGATTTTTACCGTCCATTTTTGGTAGAATCTGCGCTCAATTTTTTCATAGTGAAAGACCAATGGGCAGAAATGTTGTTGTTCTCGGCACCCAATGGGGTGACGAAGGTAAAGGAAAAGTCGTAGACCTGTTAACTGATCAGGCTAAATACGTTGTGCGTTACCAAGGTGGCCACAATGCGGGTCATACTTTGGTTATTGACGGTGAAAAAACCGTGTTGCATTTAATCCCCTCTGGCATCTTACGTGACAATGTAAAGTGCATAATTGGTAATGGTGTGGTGTTATCACCAGATGCATTACTTACTGAAATGAAAATGCTTGAAGATCGGGGTATACCTGTTGTTTCGCGTTTGTCTGTCAGTGAAGCTTGTCCGTTGATTTTACCTTTTCATATTGCACTTGATGAAGCTCGTGAACTGGCCCGTGGTGAAAAAGCCATTGGGACTACAGGTCGGGGTATTGGTCCTGCTTATGAAGATAAAGTCGCCCGTCGTGGTTTACGGGTTGGTGATCTGTTTAACCCTGAATTATTTGCCAGTAAACTTAAAGAAGTGATGGAATATCACAACTTCTCGCTGGTTAATTACTACAAGGTTGATGCTATTGATTACGATAAAACGCTGGCTGATGCATTAGCTGTAGCCCCTTTGCTGCGCAGTATGATTGTTGATGTGGCCGACTTACTGGATAGAGCCCGTAAAAACGGTGAGTCTATTTTGTTTGAAGGTGCTCAGGGTACGCTACTGGATATCGACCACGGAACGTATCCTTATGTGACGTCTTCAAATACTACGGTTGGTGGCGTCGCTACTGGCAGTGGTTTTGGCCCACGTCATTTGGATTACGTGCTGGGTATCGTTAAGGCTTATACTACCCGCGTTGGCTCTGGCCCATTCCCTACTGAGCTGGACGATGAGGTTGGCCAACACCTTGGTGTTAAAGGCCATGAGTTTGGAGCGACTACCGGACGAAAACGTCGCACCGGTTATTTTGATGCCGTTGCGATGCGCAGAGCGGTTCAAATCAACAGCATCAGCGGCTTCTGTCTGACTAAACTGGATGTACTCGATGGGCTTGAAACATTAAAGATTTGCATTGGTTACAAGACCGCACAGGGTGATATTTTGGATGTGCCACCAATGGCAGCAGAAGGATATGAGCAGATTGAACCTGTGTATGAGCAAATGCCAGGCTGGAGCGACATTACTTATGGTGTCACCGACGTTGAAAAGTTGCCAGCTAATGCCAGAGCTTATATTAAACGTATAGAAGAGTTGACCGAAGTACCGGTCGATATTATTTCAACCGGTCCTGATCGGGTTGAAACGATGGTATTGGTTAACCCTTTTAACCAATAGCTTCTGAGCGTTGCTGATAGTAGCTGATTGCCCCTGCTGATAAAACGACAGGGGCAACTGATCCGCCTTTTTTCACTTGCCCCGTCTTGTCCGTCCTGATAACCTCAATATCCTTTGTATTTAACTTTCAGGATGTTTATGTTCAAGCTACACCCTCAATTGTCCCTTGAGTGTATTACCCTTTGTGATTTGAAGTTATGTCGGGTGCTACTGGCCAATGACAGACAATATCCCTGGTTTATTTTGGTGCCGATGCAAAATGGCATTAAAGAAATTATTGATTTAAGTGAAGCGGATCAACCGCTTTTGTGGCAGGAGTCGGCTAAATTAAGCCGGGTAATACAAGCCATATACGGCCCGGACAAACTTAATGTTGCGGCCCTTGGTAATATGGTACCGCAACTACATGTCCATCATGTGGCGCGCTTTATAACTGATCCGGCATGGCCTTCACCTATATGGGGAAAGCTACCGCTTGTGCCTTATGATGAAAGCCAGATTGAGGTGATCAAGCACGAACTAATCGCTACTTTGACTAAACCCGGATTTTGATCACCCATTGCTGGCTGTTATAGCCCTAAAACCTCTTTACCCTGATTGAAAATAATATCAACGGCAATATCAGCCTCAGATAAACGGTTTAAATCGGCTGCCAGTTGTGGGCCGATGTTACCTTTGGTTTTCATCAGTTCATTGATACCGGCATAATCGCCATTGCCCTGTAAGGTCAACAGCAACTCAGACAGCGAGTTCATAGCGTCACGCATCTTGTTCATTTGAACTCGGTACATTCCTGAACCATCACGAGTGAACGCGCCGTTGTCGGCAAAGTAGTTAAAACGAACCATGTTGGCTTTACCATGAGCGCTGCTGGCACCGAATCTTACCGAGCGGAAAATACCCGCCAAAAAGGTGGTGTAGAAATCCTGAAGCTGACCTTCATCAATTACGCCCTTTTCAAGTAATTGAGTGACCATGTACAAACCAAGGATATCCGCTTTACCTTCTTCAATGGATGAAGCGTACTCTTGCAGTGCCTGCCTGACAGTGCCCTTATCATTGATGGTGTTTTTAATGCCCAGACCATGAGCAACTTCATGAAACATGGTGTTAGCGAAAAAGGCGTTAAAGGTAATGTATTTACGCTGGTCAGGGGCGATTAGTTGATCCGCAATGGGTAGCAAAATCTGATCAAACTTGGCCCGCATGGCATTTTTAAGCTGTAAACGACGAGTCCCTTTTTTTAACTGAACCTCTTCATCGTTGGGTAAGTTAATGGCGATGGTTTTACTGCCTGCATTAGAATGACCAGCGTAATAAATCACGTCATAGGCATTAAGATCGGCATCAGAGCCCGGGACCTCTGTTTTGTATTGTTGAGCAACAGGCAGACCCTTTTGTAGTTCGGGTAAATACGCTACATATTTTGCCAGCTTTTGACTCCACTTGAGGTCTTTAATCAGTACATAACTCTCAAAGGATGCCCGATATCCGAATAACTGGTCCTCGTAGGTCTCTATAGGACCAATGACCACATCAATAGGATTGTTTTTCATGTCCATCCAGGCGAGATCTGAAGGCTGATAATTATCGGTGGTTAGGGCAAGAGCCCGTAACTTGAGATAATCCGCAAATTGCGGATCTTGAGCCAGCGTTGACGCCTGTTTGAGCAAGTCGGCAGTTTGGTTTAGCTGGTTCTTGTATTTTACTGAGTAAGGAATAGCCCTGAGACCTCCTGTACTGTCTTTTTCGACCACAGAGTACAAACCCTTGCTATCGGAAAAACTACGCTGTTCAAAACGCTCCTTGGTGATGTCATGAGGGTAAAACTCTGCGCCTAGTGGTTTTTCGCCATAGCTGGTCAAAAAAGGCTTATCACCATCAAGACGATCCCATGGACCATAGTTGATAGCGGCAAACTTTCTCACTTTAGGATCACTGATACGGCTTAAAAAAGTGCTTTTATTCTCGCCAAACGCTTGTTGCC
>JBLHHD010000130.1:0-7290 GCA_047614605.1 Alteromonadaceae bacterium | reverse complement strand
TGTCGTCAATGCGGCAGAAAATTGGAAAAAACGGGTAAAAAGGTGTCAAGCGTTATTTTTCAAAAAACTCAAAAATAATTCGCTGAGTAGTTACAAATTTTTTTGCCTTGTTACTCATCGCTTATGGTTGTATTTTGCATCGAGCTATGCATATTATGCGTTACTTATTTAAGATGAAATATCGCAAAAAGGAACTGGTGTTTTGTTATCAATGCCTATGGCACAGCAAAGCAATCACAATTGAACATCTGAATGTGTTTGATTTTACCAGGGTAGACGAATTTGTTTTTATTTGTAGTATCAGTACCTCATAAAGATGTGTGTGAGCACTCGATTAATTAAAAGGATGATTATTATCAAACAATTCGTACCTCAAGCGTTAAAGGCAGCCGCTGTTGTCGGCCATGTTTTAGTTTCAATCAATCAGTTTGAAGCGGTCTACGGCGATGCAGCGGCTAATGGTTTAAAAGTGGGATTGACCTACCTTGTACCTTTCATGGTTTGTATGTATTCTGCTATTAGCAACACCAAGGCAGCGCAAAGTCGGCAATGTGCTGAAAGGGCAAAACCCCGTATTAAGCATATGGCAAAATATGTTCATCGCTTAAGTCATTAATTATCCTCATATCACTTACTTGTTCATTATTACGGTTTCTCCCTAACAGGCTTCAAATAACAGTACTCGTGTTGTTATACCGAGTGACTTAAAAATGCTGTAACTCGTATTTTGAAGTGACTTGGGTATTATGTGCTATGGTTAATTCAAGATGTTTTAAATAACTTTTTACAGAGGGGGTAAATGGTGGGGAGTTTGAATAGTCAAAATAAAAACGGTACCTTGACGATAACCATCAACGGTATTTTTGACGCTAATTTAGTGAAAGAATTTCACAACGCTTATCTTGATATTGGATTGGCTAATAAAGAGGTGATCATCGACTTGGCTAATACTGATTACCTTGATAGTGCAGCTTTAGGAATGTTGATTCATATGAAGAAGAGGCTTAAGGAGTCATCAATCAGTGTCATTCGTATCGTTAAGAGTAATGAGCGGATCATTAAGCTGTTTAAAATCATGCAATTTGATAATTTGTTTACGATTGAAAAACGCAACGTCTAACGCCTTTGTCAGCTTCGCTGATATAAGCTGTAACTCACCTGGCCGGCGACTTTTTGCTTAACCAATTGCCAGCTATCTGGCATTGACCGGTCATTGAGTTCGCTTTCAACTTCTACATAAATCAGTGCCGATGGGCTAAGTAACTGTTTACCTTCGAGAAGATGACAAATAGGACCCGCCAGGTTTTTGCGAAAGGGTGGGTCAATAAACACCAAATCAAACTGTTGCGGCTCATTTAACTTGGTTATAACATTTAACTTGGTTATAACATCAAGGCTATCAGCATTAATCAATTGAGCATTATCAACAGCCAGCAGCTTTAAATTTTGGCTTATTTGATTGGCGGCGGTTTTATCTTTTTCAATCAGCATCACCGATTTGGCACCACGGGATAATGCTTCAAAAGCCAAACTCCCACTACCGGCAAAACAGTCCAGACAACGAGTTTGGTTATTGATGTAAGGCATTAACCAATTAAATACCGTTTCTTTTACCCGGTCAGTTGTCGGACGCAGTCCTTCAATGTCATGAACCGGCAGTTTTCGCCCTCGCCATTGACCTGCAATAATCCGAATTAAACCACTTTTGCCTTGCCCTGCTTTGCCGTTGCTACGGTTGTTATTTCTATTCATAATGTTTGCTGTTTGCTGTTTGCTGTTTGCTTTTTGACTGAGTTCTAACGATATTGTTAAGTTAATGGTATTATGTGCGCTCACAGAAGCAATATTAGCAAATCGATAGGGTGGTTATTAGTTAAATGGCTAATAAAGGCAAATTTCTTTCCTGGTTCGGCAAAGGGAAAAAGAAACAAGAACAAGAAACTGACAACACAGCCGTTGAAAGCACCGTCGCTGAAAGTGCCGTAATCGAAAGTTCCGCCGTTGAAAGCGCAGTCGCTGAAAGTACCGTAGTCGACAGTACTGTCGTTGAAAGTACGGTCGTTGAAAGTGCAGTTGTAGAGTCTGCAGCAGTCCAGACACAAATTACGCCAGCACAGCCGACTGTTGTTAAGTTAGAACCAGTCGCCCTCGAAGTATCTGCTAATGCTGATACAGTACCAGCAACAGTACCAGCAATGACTGAGGCAATTCCAGGGCCAGTCGAAGAACAGCCAAAAGAGAAAGAAGGGTTTTTCGCTCGGTTTAAAAAAGAAGCGAAAGTCAGCCCTGAGCCAAAAAATAACCCCGAACCTCAAAGCAGCCTTGAGCCAAATAACAGCCCTGAGCTAGACAACAGCCCTGAGCTAGACAACAGCCCTGAGCTAGAAAACAGTCCCGAGTCAGGCTGCACCCCAGAGCAAGAAGAGAAACAAGGCTTCTTTGCCCGACTCAAAAAAGGACTGAGCAAAACCAAAATCAATCTCGGCAGTGGTTTGGTCAGTTTGCTACGGGGCAAAAAAATTGATGATGAATTATTTGAAGACCTGGAAACCCAGTTATTGGTTGCCGATGTCGGCGTCGATACCACTTTAAAACTGGTGGCGTCTTTAACCAAACATGCCGATCGCAAACAGTTAAAAGATGCAGAAGCCTTATATGACTTGTTAAAACAAGAAATGATGGATTTGCTAAAAGGGGTTGATGAACCCTTGGTACCCCACAACCCGGATGGTCCTTTTGTCTTGTTGATGGTTGGTGTTAATGGCGTAGGCAAAACCACCACGATTGGTAAGATGGCTAAACAGTTCCAGAGCCAGGGTAAGTCAGTGCTGCTGGCTGCTGGTGATACTTTCAGAGCCGCAGCGGTTGAGCAATTAACCGTGTGGGGAGAGCGTAATAACATTCCGGTGATCGCTCAGCACACGGGGGCAGACAGTGCCTCAGTGATATTTGATGCGATACAGGCGGCTAAAGCCCGTAATGTAGATGTGATCATTGCTGATACTGCCGGTCGTTTGCAAAACAAAGAACACCTGATGGACGAGTTGAAAAAAGTGGTTCGGGTGATGAAAAAACTCGATGTTGCAGCCCCTCATGAAGTGATGCTCACCCTTGATGCTGGTACGGGGCAAAATGCACTGAGTCAGGTAAAGCTCTTTAGCGAGGCGGTTGGGTTGACTGGATTGACGGTAAGTAAACTTGATGGTACCGCTAAAGGTGGTGTGGTGTTTGCGATTGCCGATCAATTTTCGGTGCCTATTCGTTATATCGGAGTGGGTGAGGGCATTGATGATTTACGGCCATTTAACAGTAAAGATTTTGTTGATGCACTGTTTGCTCAAGATGATCATCAAGTCGACTGATGATCAATAAATCTGCCGAGGTACTCAGTGATCCATTTTAAGGATGTAAGCAAAACCTACCGGGGCGGTGTGGTCGCACTGGAAAAAGTCAACTTTCACCTCAAAAGAGGTGAAATGGCATTTTTAACCGGGCACTCCGGGGCAGGTAAAAGTACCTTGCTTAAAATGATCAGCATAATGGAACGACCCTCCGCAGGTTCGGTATTAATCAACAAGCACGATCTTAACCAGATCACCAAAAAACAAGTGCCTTATGTACGCCGGGATATTGGAATGATTTTTCAAAATCACTTGTTGTTACGCGAGCATACGGTATTTGACAATGTGGCTTTTTCGCTGATCATCGAAGGTTACAGCCATAGAGAGATCACCAAACGAGTGTATGTCGCCCTGGATAAAGTTGGCCTGACTGGCAAAGCTAAAATGCGTCCGGGAATGCTCTCAGGTGGTGAACAACAAAGGGTTGGTATTGCCCGGGCCGTTGTTAACAAACCCCCGATATTACTGGCCGATGAGCCAACCGGTAACCTTGACCCTGAATTATCCAAAGAAATTATTGGGGTGTTTGAAGAATTTAACCGGATGGGCGTTAGTGTGTTGATTGCCACCCATGACCTGGGGTTAATCGCCCGAATGCGTTATCGTACGTTGACGCTTAAGCAGGGCAAAATGATCAATGACGGGTTAGTTACCGACAATGAAGTGAGACGACGCTGATGAGCCTGTTATTTGATAATCGTCAGTCAGGGGCCGAGATACGTAAACTTTCGCGATTGCAAAAATTATTAATGTTTTTGCTTAATAATGTACGTCAACTGATTGGTAGTCTTGGCAGTATGTGGCGAACACCTTCGGCATCAATTATGACAATTGGTGTGTTAGGCCTTAGCTTGACACTACCAGCGACATTACATGTGCTGGTGAAAAACGTGCAAAGTGTCAGTGGCAGTTTCGACAGTGCTTCAGAAATCACTTTGTTCTTAAAAGATAACCTCACGACTAAGCAAAGTCAGGGCTTATTAACCCGGCTGAACCTCTATCCCGAAGTACAAAGCACCAAATATATCAGCAAAGATCAAGCGATGAAGGAATTTCAGCTGCTCTCGGGATTTGGCCGGGCGTTAAATTACCTTGATGAAAACCCTTTGCCAGCGGTGATCTTGGTCAGGCCGTCGATACGCCACAGTCAACCAGCTGCAGCTCATGAGTTGTTGGTTAAACTGCAAAAGGAGCGGGAAGTCGACCTTGGCAAACTGGATATTCAGTGGTTACAAAGACTTGATGCCATTGTGACTTTGATGCAGGAAAGTGTTTATACTCTGGCTGTGTTATTACTGTCTTCGGTAGTTTTAATCATTGGCAACACTATCCGCTTATCAATTATGAATAAACGGGAAGAGATCGAAGTCATGAAACTGGTCGGCGCGACGGAAAGTTTTATTCAGCGACCGTTTTTATACACCGGTATTTGGTATGGTTTTTTTGGTGGCTTTGTTACCTTTTTGGTATTAGAAGTGATGTTATGGTGGTTGGGCTCGGCGATTAACAAAGTGGCTGATGCTTATGCAACAACGTTTACCCTACAAGGATTAACATTTACCGAGTTTATCTGGCTGATGGTGATTGCTATTGGGCTGGGTTTTTGTGGTTCGTTGATTTCAGTAAGGCGGTATGTCAGTCAAATTGAACCTGAAATGTTGTGATTTCCAATGTGATCCCGCTTAGGGCTCGTTAAAATGGCTTGTCTGACAACCTCAGAGTATATAAACGCTGTCTTTGACATAAAGGATTAAGCCATGGATAAAATCGACTAATTTACATTTGTTACATTTTAATACTGGTAAAAGTCAATTAATTAGGGTAAAAAGGTTGCGTTTATTTGAATAGAAGTTATACAGCAGTGACATTTTTTATTCAGTGCTGTAATGTAAGCCGTGTAGCCCGGGTCTCTTAGATGGACTAGCCGGGCATGGAATATCTTGAACGAAAGTGGTAGACTCGGCCCACTTGTGACAAAGAGGTAGCATATGAGCACAGCAATTAAAACTCGATCTACGGGTTTAGTCGTCTCTGTAGGCGGTAGTATTGAGAGTTATGTGGCGTCAGTGAACACCATCCCGATGCTGACAGCAGCACAAGAAAAAGACTATGCGGAACGTCTGTATCATGAGGGTGATCTTAGTTCTGCCAGTAAATTGATCATGTCACATTTGCGTTTTGTCGCGCATATTGCCAAGGGCTATTCTGGTTATGGATTACCTCAGGCCGACTTAATTCAAGAAGGCAATCTCGGATTGATGAAAGCGGTTAAACGCTTTAACCCCGAGGTCGGTGTACGTCTGGTTTCTTTTGCCGTTCATTGGATCAAAGCAGAAATTCACGAGTTTGTGTTACGCAACTGGCGTATTGTTAAGGTGGCAACCACCAAGTCACAACGTAAATTGTTCTTTAATCTGCGTAAGGCGAAAAAACGTCTTGGCTGGTTTTCTGCCGAAGAAGTGCAGAACGTGGCTCAAGCGTTGGGTGTCAAAGAAAAAGACGTGGTTGAAATGGAATCACGAATGAGTGGTATCGATTTAGGCTTTGATTTGTCAGATGATGATGATGACAGCGCTTCACAAACCACTTTTTCACCGGTCCAGTACCTGGAAGATAAAACCGGTGACGTGGCTGATTTGATTGAAAAGCAGCAACACACTAATTATGCTTCAAACCAGTTAACATTGGCACTAAAAACCCTGGATGAAAGAAGCCAGGATATCATCGCAGCCCGATGGCTGGATGATAATAAGAAAACCACTTTGCAAGAGCTTGCCGACAAGTACGGTGTTTCAGCTGAACGAGTTCGCCAACTCGAAAAAAATGCAATGAAAAAACTCCAGGCTGCAATGAGCTAATCATATGTCCTGGACTTAAAAAAAGCCGCTATTTAGCGGCTTTTTTTTGATACACGGATGTATCAATGCAATTGTTCAGGGATGTATAGCAATTGACTGATACACGGATGTATCAATGCAATGACAACGTTAGTACGACACACTTAAAATCTACAATGAGTTTCTGTTGATCAATCAATATTACCAGCAAGCATTAAAAGACCCCCAATTTCATGCCGATCCGGTGCAAGCTAGCGTGGTTAAAAAGCTGCAATTAAGTTTTGATGTTATTGAGTCCAATCATATGCCTTCGATTTTGCCTGCCAGTATCTACCTTTGGGGTAAGGTCGGGCGGGGCAAGAGCTGCTTAATGGACGCTTTTTATCACTGCCTGAGTATCCCCCAAAAACGTCGGGTACACTTTTATCGTTTTATGCGCGAAGTGCATCAACAACTAGCCGTACATCAAAGTCAGTGTGATCCCTTGATTGATATTGCCAAACAGACTCGGGGGTTGTGTATTGATGAGTTTTTTGTCAGTGATATTGGCGATGCCATGCTGTTGTCAGGATTAATTCTTCAGTTATTTAAGCAAGGAGTGGTGATTGTGGCCACTTCGAATGTGGAACCCGCCAGACTCTATGAGAATGGTTTGCAGCGTCAGCGTTTTTTGCCGGCTATCGTGGCTATAGAAGCGAATATGCAAATTATTGAGATGGCAGGTCAGGATGATCACCGTTTACGTCATTTAACGCAGTCTGAGGCATATTTTATTCAGCCCCCAGATGCAATGGCTGACAGGATGCGCAGTCATTTTATTGCTCATTGTAATGACGACTATCAAGGGCCGCTGGATGTAGAAATTGAGCATCGGCAAATTCGCTGTGAATATCAGGCTGGGCAAACTATCTGGTTTGAGTTTGAACAATTATGCAAAGGACCACGTAGTCAAAATGACTATATTGCACTAGCTAGTGCCCGTCCAGAAACGCTAAGCCATTGAAAAATATAAAAAAAGAGTCAAAAAAGGAGGGTGAACTCCAATTTATAGT
>JBLHHD010000129.1:0-7296 GCA_047614605.1 Alteromonadaceae bacterium | reverse complement strand
CAAGTATGGGAAATATCTGGGCGAGTGACATTAAGATTGATGTTGATATCCCTACTGACTTTTTAGTTAAACTGGAGCCAGTCATTAGCCTAAATGACACCTTTGATCGTGAGGTAATGGCGTATATACAAAAATATCACTCAAAAAATACATTCTCTTGTGGTTTGACTGCTGGGATGAATGCGGCTGATGAAAGGTTAAGGTACGAGTACCAGCTTGGAGTGGTTCGTGAAGTAGCTTCTTTTTTACCAACAAAAAGTATTATATCTTATACACCAATCCGTCAACTGGCTAACACACCACAAAGACCCGCGTTGTTCAAAGGTCATTATTTTATTTCACAATAGTGCTTTGCGTGGGACCCACAGATAAATACCCCTTATACTGCTATTGGTTAGTTCACCCAGCCGCTTTAATGCGGTATCGCTCATGCAGTTATTAAAAGATAATGTCGCTGGCATCGATGGGTTGGATAATGCCCGGCTGGCAAGGCTAAGCCCTGGTGGTAAACATGCATTGGTGACCAGTGCCGATGATGATTCGTTAGCGGTGTTTGGGGTTGACAGTCAGTTTAGGCTGCGCTTTTTGCAAGTGTTTAAAAATGATCATAATACCCGTGGCCTTGAAGGGGCTAACGCTTTTGTTTTTTCAGCTGACGGTCAGCGAGTCTATGTGCAAAGTTATTATGACAGTGCTGTGGTTGATTTTAAATACAACCCTGAAGGCGGTTATCAGCTGAAACAGGTGATCTCTGATGAGGTGAGTGTGACACGTATTTTTAAGGATGAAACCCCGCTTGGAGCGCTGGATAAATTGGGATTGTTTGGTGCTTATGATATTGCGATAACCGCTGATAACCGGCAATTGTTTGTCGCCAGTGTGATGAGTAGTGCATTGAGTGTGTTTGATATTAATGCCGATGGCAGCCGCTTGCGGGGCGGCGAATGCGATTGTTGTTTTTGCCAAAAACTCACAAGGGCGTTATCGGTTTATCCAATCGATTGGTAATACTGATGAAGGCGTTTCGGGGTTAGGAGGCGTAGGCAGTTTGGCTATTACGGCGGATGGTGACTGGGCTTTTGCTACGGGCGAAAGTGATGGTTCGCTGGTTTTGTTTAAAGGCAGCAAAACGGATTTTTGCAATTTGAATCACTGATCAGTAATGATGACTTGACTGGCGCGTCTTCTGTTACTATTACCATCGACGGACGGCACTTGCTGATGACTGCGGGTGATGCCTTGCTTGTCTATCAGCTATCAGCTATCAGCTATCAGCATTCTAAATACTCAACGCTATAAGGTTTACCATGAAAAAAATTATTTTGGCTTTATTGATTGTTCTGGCTGTTACCTGGGTGATGCTGCCCAAACAAAATGTGACCAGTACTGGGGCGGCTAATTTCGATGATTTTATTGAAGCGTTGCGAGTTGAGGTTGGCATCCCTGGGTTGGTTATTGGCAAAATCAGTAAAGGTGAGGTGGCTTTTGTTAAAGGGTATGGTTTGGCGGATATCGAGCAAAATAAAGCAGTAACTACCGATACGCTGTTTAATATCGCTTCTATCAGTAAGCCGATTATGGGCCTGGCGTTACTGCAATTGGTTGATCAGGGTAAGTTGTCACTAGACACTAATATTAACGACTATTTATCATTTACTGTTGATAACCCCAATTTTGATAATGAAGTGATCACGCTCAGGCACCTTGCCACTCACACTTCAGGTATTGCTGATTATTATGATATCAACAGCTACAGTGAAAATAAGGACGCGGATATTTCACTTACCGAGCACTTAAAGTCGCTGCTGACGAGCACAGGGGCACAATATGCTAACGGAAAGCATTTTCTACCCCATTCCCCGGGTGAGGTGAGAAAATACAGCAATCTGGCTGCGGCTTTGGCCGGACAACTGGTGCAAAGTGTTACCGGTCAGACTTTGGCCGAGTATAGTCAGACCCATCTATTTACCCCTTTAGGGCTTAAAAATACCAACTGGTTGCTTAATGATTTGGATTTAAGCACGGTAGCTGTACCGTACGAGGTGAGCCAGTGCATTCAATATACAAGCGTTTGTGCCAATACAGAGGAGCCTCAGAGCAATTATGTGATCACCACATTATTTAATCCTGCCAGTGAGTTTATCAGCTATCAGCCATACCCGCATTTTGGCAATCCTCAGTATCCTGATGGTGGTATTCGCACTAGTATCAATGATTTGAGTGTGTTGCTCAGTGCCTTGTTAAAAAATGTAGATAGTAATGGCAACCCGTTACTGTCAGCGTCGATGTACCAAGAAATGTTGAAGCTACAATTGCCCGCCACTTTATCTACACGACAACGGTTTTTCTGGCGAGACAACAACATGTCGCTAGCTGGGCATATGGGATCCGATTTGGGGGTGTTTAGTGCGGCTTATTTTGATGTTGATAGCAAGGATGGTTTTATTGTCTTAATGAACCGGGGAGTAGATGAAAAAGCGGGTGAGGCAATGAAACAGATTGCAGTTAGGGTGATGGGAATGTAAATCGCCATTACAAGTCCCTGGCGACGAATGAGGCTAATCATTTCAAGTGTGCCAGTGCGACCGAATGTAATGGATGTTTGGTAAAGAGAGTGAAGAAAGATTTATTTAAACAACGATATCTAACTAAAGGCTAACGAAGACTGGTGTGGGGCAGGCTGAAATTATTTTCAGTAGCTGACCCTAAACGTTGTTTATCATAATACAATCACAAAGTTATTTAGCTGTTGACCAGCATGTTGACGAAATCACGGGTTTCAATAGAGTTGGCTAACAAGGTGTTTTTTTCGCCTTGTGAATCGGTAAATATCACCCGATGTTTGTTGACTGAAATTGAATGGACCGGTGGAACTATTTCGGTGGTGTTACGGTTAATCATGTTATTCATAATAATTTACTCTTAAACTTTATATTGTCATACTCTAGCCTGTGCTAAAGGGATACGGATAAACAAGTGCGAAGATGGGACCGACGGCTGGCTGTCTGAAAATCTATCAAAAAATTGATTTGTAATGCAGATTGTGACTATTGTCGTTCGTAACCGTTTTAATGGCTAATCGTTCAGCTTGTTTATTATTTTTTTTAAATGCTGCTTACTCGGTTTTTCAAGGAAGGCATTAATTTTATATCTATTTATTGTGTTGCTTTATTGCTCTACAACAAACATAAAAGCATAATAGCTGTAGTTTTGCAAATAAGCAATATTAATTCTTCTTGATTTATTGTTTTTATTTGCAAATTAGTCACAAAATATTCATTTATCTATGAAAGGGTTGATTGTCTCATCGGCTGAGCCCGTTATTGAATTGGCTGAGCACACCTCAAACCGTTGGATCCATAAATACTGCGGTGTCCACTGCGGCCTTTGGCCCAGCGGCTGGAGCTGGTCAGTGCTCGCTCTTGTTCGTCCCATGCGCCGCCACGTAATACCTTATATTGACCGTCGACAGGTCCGCTGAGATTGCCTTTGGTATATAAAGTGGAGTGACTGTCTTGTGAATACCAGTTCTCAACCCATTCGGCGATGCTGCCGTGCATATCATACAGACCAAACGGGTTAGCAGGCTTTGAACCTCTGGGGGCAAGCAGGTCTTTGCCACAGCCATCGGCTTCACCATTGGCATCTTTTAAAATGCCGTCGTCCATTAGCGCATTGTCGCAAGTGACACTATCGCCGCCCCAGGGGTATTTGCTGGTCGTGTTGCCACGGGCTGCAAACTCCCACTCGGGTTCAAAGGGCAACCTAGCATTGATCCAACTGCAATAATTTTTGGCTTTATACCAGTTTATGCAGTTCACCGGAAAATCGTCGCGTCCGGGGGCATCATAACCACAATATTTGTTGCGCTTGTTATCAAAAGGGCGCTGACATTCACCGGCTTCGACGCACTGGCGATATTCGCCGTTTGAGACTTCAAAACGCTGAATTTTAAATGTTGGCACTTTGACGGTAACTCCGCCTTTTGGGCCTTCATCTTTATCACAGGCAGTATCGTCTTTGGAGCAACCCATTTTGAAGTCACCACCAGCTATCAGCACCATCTCATTGACTTTGTCTGCGCCGTAGGCAGCCATACTAGTGCCGAGCGTCAGGCTAATAAGCATCAACAGTTTTTTCATTGTGGTCTCCTACCGGTCACACCGGGATTATTTTTTTCTGGGTGGGTTGTAAGCAAATTCAATACGGTTGCCACTTGGCTCGCGGATCATCATGTGTTTGGTTGGGCCGCCGCGGTTAGTCTCAGGAGCGAATTCTATCACTACCCCTTTGGCTTTTTTAAAGCGCTCGTAAAGCTCGTCAAGGATTTCAAAGCTGTCGACACTCAGGGCTAAGTGATGTAAGCCAATGTTGGTTTTACGGTTAAACTTAATCACTTTTTCATTTTTGGTGGTTTGCCACAGGGTGAGAAAGATTTCGCCGTCAGTGACAAACTTCGAAGGATAGCTGGTGTCGCCACCGACATAACGCCAGCCTAGCTGGTCAGTGAAAAAGTCGACGGTTTCGTCTAGTTTCGATACTGTTAAGCCCAAATGATTGAGCCCTTTGGTCATTACGCGAGGTTTTGGAGTGCCCTTATCAGGTGCGTGGGCTTCTACTGCGGGGATACTAATAAGTAAACTGGCTGCGATCACTACGGCAGATTTTAATCGTTTCATTGGTATTTTCCTTACTCTACTGGGCTTGGCATAAATTTGCCGGGATTATACCTCACAAGCGCAGGTGAAAAAATACCTTAAAGTGTTTTGGCTGACAAAAGCTCGCGGTGGCGACTATTGGTCTACACTTATTTAAAACAATCTACAAGTTAGCTAAATTATGAATAATGGAACAGAGCCTGCAATTCACCTCAATCTTAATGTTCGCGGGTTGCCGTTGTCGGCGACTTTACGGATTAATGAACGAAGTCACCAGTTGATTAGCGAAGGTAAACGGATTTTTAAACTCGGCTTGGGACAGTCGCCTTTTCCGGTGCCTGGGGTGGTCGAAAATGAATTAAAGCAAAATGCTTATCAAAAGGACTACTTGCCGGTATTGGGGTTGATGGAGTTGCGTCAGGCCGTTGCTGATTACCATGCACGAGCACAGGGGCTGGGGTTTGCGGCAGACAATGTGATGATTGGACCGGGTTCCAAAGAGCTGATGTTTATTTTACAGCTGGTTTATTATGGTGACTTGGTTATTCCAACCCCGAGTTGGGTGTCTTATGCGCCCCAGGCTCATATTATCGGCAGGCATATTCACTGGTTGCAAACCCGGGCGAAAAATAACTGGAAGGTGACCCCGCAAAGTATCGACAAGCTTTGTCAGTCAGATTGTGAACGCCCCCGTTTGATTATTTTAAACTACCCGTCCAATCCCCATGGTTATACTTATTCTGAACAAGAGCTTGAAGCGATTGCCAATGTTGCCCGCAAATACAAGATGCTGGTGTTGGCGGATGAAATTTATGGTGAATTGCATTTTTCTGGTCAACATGTGTCTATTGCCCGTTATTACCCGGAGGGCACTATTGTTAGCGGTGGCTTGAGCAAATGGTGCGGGGCTGGTGGCTGGCGGTTGGGTACGTTTGCTTTTCCGGCGAATTTGTATTGGCTAAAAGATGCGATGGCAACGGTCGCCAGTGAAACTTATACATCAACTTCGGCACCTATACAGTACGCGGCTATCAGGGCATTTCAGGGGGGCATTGAGATTGAAGATTATTTATTTCAGTCGCGGCGTATTTTGGCGCAGTTATCACAAACCCTGGTAAGTAAACTGACTATCGCCGGATTTGATATTGCGCCGACCCACGGTGGGTTTTATTTGTTTTTGGACTTTAACTGCTTTAAAGAAGTGTTATTAACCAAAAGGGTGACTGACAGTTTGCAACTATGCGAACAGTTGCTTGACGAAGTGGGCGTTGCAATGCTACCCGGTGTGGCGTTTGGTCGCCCGCCCGAGGAGTTGACCGTGCGAATCGCTTTTGTCGATTTTGACGGGGCCAGAGCATTGGCGGGGGCCGCTCAAGTGCCGCCGGAGCAGCCGTTGCCCGATAACTTTAGTGAAACTTATTGTTTTAACTGCGTGGCTGCCATCGATTTGATTTGTCAGTGGGTAACTCAATTGCCAGATTAAAGCCTAACCCTAACCCTAACCCTAACCCTAACCCTAACCCTAACTTAATCCTAACTTAAACCAAACCGAAGCCTAAACGGCATAACCCCGTAAAAACATCGTCACACAACTGTGGACGTAGGCGGTGACCTCGGTTCTGCTAAGGCGTTTTTCAACATTCAGATCGGATTGAATGCTGGCTTCGCCTTTGACCATGCATAAAAATTGCACGGTGGCAAAACGGGAGTCGGCAATTTTTAACAAACCTCGTTTATTAAACTCAGCCATACAAGTGGCGATTTCGGTAATAGTCCGTTCGGGGCCTGCTGAATAAAATAATTGCGAGATATTGGGATAAGTTTCAGACTCGGCAATGCAGGTGCGGTGAGTCGCAGCTACATCATCAGACAGCAACATGTCAATAAAGCTCAAGCCTAGTGCTGTCAGGGCCTGCAGGGGATCGTCCAGCTTGTCATTAACTAGCCCAAAGAGGTTATAAGAAATGCACTTTCGACTGATGGAATCAACAAATAATTCATCTTTATTGCCAAAATGACTGTAGACGGTTTGCTTTGATACGCCGGCTTTTTTGGCAATTTTATCCATACTGGTTTGGTTAAATCCCAGCTCGGTAAAAAGCTCGGTAGCCGCTTCAATAATTAATTTTCGCTTTTCTTCGCTTTTACTTCGCGGTTTGTTCATTTTTTTTCCTCGCTAAAATCACACTAGACAGTCTAGTTTTATTAAACTAGAATGGACAGTCCAGTTTGATAGCTTATTGCATTTACGGAGATTTTGCCATGAACCATTCACTTTTATCAATGATCAACCGCTCGAAACAGACTCGACTGGCAGGGTTGGTTTTATCATTTTGTGCAACACTAGTAATAAGCGGCTGTAGTGACTCACAGGCCGATGTTGCTGCTGAGAAGGCGTATTTTCATCAGGCGCAAAGTGATGTGTTAAAGCAGCAAAGTCATTATCAAGTGAGCCGCAAATTTGTTGGCAAGGTAGAATCAAAGCAAAATGCCAATATCGGTTTTGAACAAACGGGAAAAGTCGCTTTGTTATATGTGGACGAGGGTGACCTGGTTAAACAGGGCGACATTTTAGCCCAGCAAGATATCGAATTACTTAAAGTTGACCGCGAAGAGTTGGTCGCCCGAATGGGACGCA
>JBLHHD010000128.1:0-7350 GCA_047614605.1 Alteromonadaceae bacterium | reverse complement strand
GCGATTAATTCTGGGGCATGTAGACTTAATTCATCAAGACCAATCGGATTGTTATTAGCCAAAGCCATGACTCTGGCGACGATACGCTCTAGCTCTAAATCATTTTCAGGCCAATGATAATGATAAAAAGCGGGTACTGGCACGGTAATTGGTTAGGGATTTTGGCTGGAAATATGGTTAGCGATGGCTGGTGATTTTGATTTTAGGATTACTGCGACAGCTACAGTGGAGTTTAAACTACGAGTTTAGTTTTAATCGGTTATTGAGTGGACACTGGTGACTTGGATATAATAACAAAGCAGCCTGTTCAGGCTGCTTATTGGGGGATTCTAAATCGTTTACGGGGGGGATCACAATTGTCCGACCCTCAGGGTAATGGAGCGATGATTTAGTAAAGTTTATTTTTCATCTCATCAACGGTTTGATGCCTGACATCCTTTCCCTTTACCAGGTAGACAACAAATTCGCAAATGTTTTTTGAGTGATCGCCAATTCGCTCAAGGGCTCTGGCGCAATAGCTGATGCTCAGGGCATTTCTGATCTCTCGGGGATCTTCCATCATTTTGGTGATCAGCAAACGAGAAATATTGTCAAACTCTTCATCAATCAGTTGATCGGCTTCGATGATCCGTATCGCGTCATCAACATCCATTCGGGCGTAAGCATCAAGCGCTTCTTTGAGGATTGACTTGACTCGTTCACCAAGGTTTCTCAGTTCAACATACTGACGGGGAGAGCCATCCGATTGGGTAAGCTTAATGGCGTTTTTACCCAGCTTAATGGCTTCGTCGCCTATTCTCTCTAGGTCGGTGATGGTTTTGATGATGCTGATCATCAAACGTAAGTCACTGGCTGCTGGCTGACGACGAGCAAGAATTTGGGTGCAGGTGGCGTCAATCTCTCTTTCCATCTCGTTGATCTGTTGATCTTGACCAATCATTTGCTGAGCCAGTTCGACATCGAGGTTGAGTAAGGCATTAAGCCCTTGTTCGACCTGATTTTCGACCATACCACCCATTTTTAATACTTTGTTTCTGGCCAGCTCCAGCTCCTGATTAAAGCGGCGAGAGATATGCTGGCTTAAGTGTAAATCGTTTTCCATGGTAGGGCCTCAAATTAACCGAATCTGCCGGTTATGTAGTTTTCTGTTAACTGATGGGTTGGGTTGGTAAAAACTTGCGCGGTAGGTCCGACTTCGACCAGCTGACCCAAATGAAAATAAGCGGTGGTTTGAGAAATACGCGCGGCTTGTTGCATTGAATGGGTGACAATCGCAATGGTGAACTTTTCTTTAAGTTCATCAATCAGTTCTTCAATAACAGCGGTCGCAATTGGGTCAAGTGCCGATGCAGGTTCATCCATCAGGATCACTTCTGGGCTTACGGCAATCGTTCTGGCAATACATAGCCGCTGCTGTTGACCGCCTGATAATCCGGTACCTGGAGCATCGAGGCGGTCTTTGACTTCGTTAAACAAACCCGCTTTTTGCAAACTGGTGACAACAATCTCGTCAAGCTCTGCTTTGTTACTTGCCAGTCCATGAATTTTGGGACCATAAGCGACATTGTCATAAATTGATTTGGGAAAAGGGTTGGGTTTTTGAAAAACCATTCCGACTCGGGCTCTCAGTAATACGGGGTCCAGCGATTTGCTGTAAATATCCAGATCATCCAGTGTTAGTTTACCTTCGATACGACAAATAGGAATAGTGTCATTCATGCGGTTTAGACAACGTAAAAACGTTGATTTACCGCAGCCTGATGGACCAATTAATGCGGTGACCTGATTTCTGGCTAAATCGAGGCTGACATTTTTAATCGCCTGTTTTTGGTCATAATAAACGTCGACGTTGCGCATCGACATTTTCGCATTGTCGGCATAAACATTACCGACGGTTTTGATTATTCCGGTGTTGTCGAGACCGGTTTCGTCGACTTTGGTTTGTTGACCAACAGACTGTGTTGATGAGGTGAAGCTAACAGATGCTGTCATGGTGTATTCCTAGCGATTTTGTTCAAAATATTTACGTAACAGGGTAGCGGAGGTGTTCATTATCGTCAATAAACCGAGCAATACCAGTATGGCTGCAGAGGTCTTGGCTAAAAATGCCCGCTCAGGGGAGTCAGCCCATAAGTAGATCTGGATTGGCAAAACGGTGGCTGCATCGGTGATACCAGTGGGCACATCGACAATAAAAGCCACCATACCAATCATCAGTAACGGGGCGGTTTCGCCCAGGGCCTGTGCCATGCCAATAATGGCTCCGGTAAGTATCCCCGGCATGGCCATTGGTAATACATGACCAAAAGTAACCTGCATGTTGGATGCGCCCAAACCCAGAGCCGCCTCTCTGATTGAAGGTGGTACCGCTTTTATCGATGCCCGGCTGGCGATAATGATGGTTGGCAAAGTCATTAATGTTAACACAATACCACCGACCAGTGGGGCTGAGCGGGGCATACCAAACAGATTGATGATCACCGCCAGTCCTAGTAAACCAAAAACGATGGAAGGCACTGCAGCTAAATTATTGATATTAATTTCGATTAAATCGGTCCATCGATTTTTAGGCGCAAATTCTTCAAGATACAAGGCCGCAGCGACACCTAAGGGAAAAGATAACAATAAGGTCACTGCCATCGTAAGTAAAGTACCCGCTAGAGCACCTCTTACCCCGGCTAATTCGGGCTCTCGTGAGTCACTGTTGGTTAAAAACTGGCTATTCCAGCGAGATTCAATTCGCCCTTGGGCGAATAACTCGGTGACCCACTTTGCCTGACGTTCATTTAAGCGGCCACCGGCAACACCCGGGGGATGCTGATCTTTAATATACGAGTCGACATCATCATCAAGCAATACCCAGATATTGGTGTTTTTTCCTGACAGGGCAGGATTGTCTGCCAACGCGTGTTTTATCCTGAATTCGGCATTGGTGCTGAACAGTTTAAATAATTGCTTCTTATGTTGGCGCTTACTCACCTGTGGATACATTTGGTAAATAGAACGCTGCAGGGTTTTACGGTAGTTGGCGGTTGCTAAAGCCTCTTCGGTTGACAGATTGGTGCCCAACCAGTCTTGATTGTATTGAATATCCAGTTTGACCCAATGCTGACTAAACGCCGGAAAGGCTTTGTAAGCGATGTCACTAATTAACACCACCACAACGATAAAACCGAATAATACAGACAGTTTGCCATACCATTGGAAGCGTTTTTCTTTACGGTAACGTTTGGCGAGGCTTTTTGTCACCCGGCTAGTCGTATTATTGTCCACACTGAAACCTCATTTGTTTTGACTGACTTACTTTGTCGGGATGCTTTACCGGCCTTGCTTGCGATTTGGGGAAAAGGTTAATCATACTGTTCCCGATATTTTCTAACTACTTTCAAAGCAATCACGTTTAATGCCAAGGTGGTGACAAACAGCATCAGTCCCAGGGCAAATGCCGCCAGTGTTTTAGGGCTGTCAAACTCTTGGTCACCGGTTAACAGCGTGACTATCTGCACGGTCACTGTAGTGACCGATTCTAATGGGTTGGCCGTCAGATTTGCAGCCATACCGGCCGCCATGACGACAATCATGGTTTCGCCGATGGCCCGTGATACTGCCAGCAAGATAGCACCGACAATACCGGGTAGAGCAGCTGGTAACAGCACCAGCTTAATAGTTTCGGATAAAGTGGCCCCCATGCCTAGGGAGCCTTCTTTTAGTGCCTTAGGCACGGCACTGATTGCGTCATCGGATAATGAAGATACAAAGGGAATGATCATGATACCCATGACTAAACCAGCTGCCAGAGCGCTTTCTGAGGCAACACTTAAGCCAATACTCTCGCCCGCATTCCTAATAAAGGGTGCTACCGTCAGGGCGGCAAAAAAGCCGTAAACAACCGTTGGTACACCTGCCAGCAGTTCGAGCATGGGTTTAGCTAGCGTTCGCTGTCTTGGCGTGGCGTAGTTGGACAGGTAAATAGCGGTCATTAAACCGATGGGTACTGCAATGGTCATGGCAATTGCGGTGATCAGTAGAGTACCTGCAAATAATGGCACTGCACCAAATGCACCGGATGAGCCGACCTGATCAGTTCGCATCGCAATCTGTGGACTCCACTGGGTACCAAACAAAAAATCGGTAGCCGGTACTTCACTGAAAAACTGGATGGATTCAAATAAGACTGACATAACGATGCCAAGCGTGGTTAATATTGCCACGCCTGAACTGGCCATTAAAATCCCTTTGATAATACTTTCTGAGTATTTTCTGGCTTTAAACACCGGGGTGAATTTGCTCACCAGGATAATCACACTAGCCAGTGCGATTATCAACACCGCAGCAGTTTTGAGCCAGATACTGTTGGTTGTAACCTGTTGCAAAATTTGTGCAGCGTGACGTTTTTCAACCGTTGCACTGCTGAGTTGGTTCGATTGAGCCAAAATATGAACGTCGTTCATATACAAGCCTATTTGGCTGTCGTTTAATGACTGAATTTGTTGTGGTAGCTGGTTAACGACTATAGATTCGATGATCATCGGCTCAAACATGCTCCACAGCAATAACAACAGCATCGCCGGGATACCACACCAAAAGGCACTGAGTAAGCCAAACTGGCTGGGCAATGAGTTTAATGTTTTGATTTTACTGACGCCACCGGCAACGTTGATTGACCGACGCATACCGAACCAGTAACTGGATAACACCAGTACCATCACGACAATAAACAAGCTTGATGAATTCATTTAATACCTGCTAAATTTAAAAAGGTGTGACTTATGTCACACCCGTAATACTGCTTAAAGCGATTTATAGTTTTAATGGTTTGAGTGATGACACATTACTACGCACTTGTTGTAATTTTTTCATGGTCAAAGGAATAAGTCCTTTGTCAGTCAAATAACCTTCTTCACCCATGGCTGATTCGCTGGTAAATTCAGCCAGAAATTCGACCACACCAGGGACTGTCTTAGCGTGTGAGTTTTTAACATAGAAATACAACGGACGAGACACTGCATAGCGACCATCGGCAATAGATTCAAACTCAGGCACTATACCATCGATTTTTGAACCTTGAATTTTGTCTGAGTTTTGGTCAAGGAAGCTAAAACCAAAGATCCCCAGTGCTTTGGGGTTGGCGGTTAATTTTTGCACGATCAGGTTGTCATTTTCGCCGGCCTCAATGTATTTGTGATCTTCACGAACCGAATGGCAGATGGTTTTAAACTTTTTCTTGTCGGTTTTTTTGATGGCTTTGATCCAGGCGAACTGCTTACAGCCACCTTCAAGAACCAATTCAGAAAACGCATCACGGGTACCCGATGTTGGTGGTGGACCCAGTACTTCAATTTTAATGTTGGGTAAGGTCGAGTTAATTTCTTGCCAAGTTTGGTAAGGGTTGGCGATTAGCTTTGCGCTGCCATCCAGTGCCGGTACTTCTTTAGCCAAGGCTAAAAACAGGTCTTTACGAGTTAAGTCTAATTGATTGGCTGTTTTGGCGTTAGCAATGACAATGCCGTCATAACCAATTAATACCTCAGTAATCGAAGTGACACCATTTTTGTGACACATCTGGTATTCGCTTTTTTTCATCCGTCTCGAAGCATTGGACATGTCCGGGGTATTGATACCTTCACCAGCACAAAATAATTTAATGCCGCCGCCAGTGCCGGTAGATTCGATTTTTGGTGTGCGGAACTTGGTTAGCTTACCAAATCGTTCGGCGACTACGGTACTAAAAGGATAGACAGTTGATGAGCCAACCACGCTGATGGTGTCACGTTGTGCCGCCATACTGTGGGTTGAGCTTAATGCTAATGCACCGGTAAAAATCAGCTTCGCAATGGTGTTAAGTTTCATAAGTATGCCTGTTAGGTTAATGATAATAATTAGTGTCCGTCCAAAAACACGTTTTGGCTCTGGTAAATGCCAGGACGGGTGCTAGGAGCCTGTCCGAGAATGAGACTCGACTGAGGAAAATTCGGATTTGGCTATTTTCCGCGCTTTTTTCCAGTTAAATAGTCAAACTATTCGCCTGAAAAAACCGCGAAAACTATCTCAAACCCGCTTTCCCTTAGAGCTAGACCTATTCTAGGACAAGCTCCTAGGCAGCAAAGTCGTAAGAACTATTAATCAATAAGTTAATGAACACATCCTGCTGACAAGCTAATTTTGCTTAGCATAAAAATTGGCGTTTCAGGATGAGAACTAATTAATATGTCGCGCATGTTAATTAGTAGACATGACAAGTATATGAACGTTATGTGACTGTTATATGACAACTGCAAAAAGCTTGTCATATTTGCTGTCATAAAGGTTCGTTTACGACCAAATCAGGCGTAAGTACCCGGTATGATGGGAAGTGGGCAGAAAATACTGACCCCTTACCTAACGTGCTGTGGATTTTGAGGTGCCCGCCATGATTCTCCAGAACGTGCTTAACAATGGATAAACCTAACCCGGTGCCATCAACTTGATGCTCTCTGGTTGCATTAACCCGGTAAAAGCGCTCGGTCAGACGAGACAGGTGCTCCGGGGCTATTCCTTCGCCAGCATCTTTAACGTCAATTATCACCGCACCTGAAGCGTTAAGGTGACACTTAATGTTGATGGTGGAGCGACCAGCAGAGTATTTGACAGCATTGGTGATCAGGTTTTGACATAAGCTGAAGACTTCGGATTCATTGGCTCGTATATAAAGGCTCTGAGGGATATCCTGTTCAATCGTATGGGCGCTTTTGGTTTGCTGGATATCATTGACCAGCGCATTAATAATAGTCGCTATATGGATGGAGTCTCCACTGTCTTTGGGGTAAACCTGGTTGTGCTCTTCAAGCTTCGATAACGTCAGTAAGTCAGCTAATATTGACTGCATTCGGTTGGCTTGTTCACTAGCATTGTTGATCATGGCCGTCATTGGCACCGAGAGTTCATCAGTGGACGCCATGATCTCAAGATAACCGGCGATCACTGTCAAAGGGGTTCTCAATTCGTGTGAGGCGTTGGCAATAAAAGCTTTACGTAATTTCTGTACAGACAAAATTTGACTAATATCTTTGGCGGTGATCAGGCGCTGGTTATCGCCAAAAATCACACAACTGACCATTAGGGTCATGGCTGGGTTAACTGGCGACACCAATTGTATTGAGCTGTTGGCGTTGGTATTGATCACAGCTTGTAATGCTGGGTCTCGTAACAAGTTATCAAAACGTTGACCGGTGTCCCTTATTTTGTGGATGCCCAGGCTGGTTTTAGCGGCATCATTGGCCCAGACAATTTCCATGTCGTCATTTAATGTTACTGTGGCATAGGGAAGTGCCGAAATAGTGGATTCAAATTGACGTAATAATTGAGTTAAAC
>JBLHHD010000127.1:0-7414 GCA_047614605.1 Alteromonadaceae bacterium | reverse complement strand
GTAGAGGTAAAAGTGAGATTATTACGCATAACTTTTATGAAAAATATGTTTTAAATCAGTGAGATATGGTTAGACCAACCGTTGTTTGCGCACATAGAGAAATGATCAAGAGCAGTTGCAAACCCGTTTTATGTATTTACAGGGCAACCTGGATTTATCCCACTGGGTCACCGGGTTGCGGTGGAACTTCTTTTTGGAAAGTTACAATTCGGACCTGTTAAAAGTAGATTTGGACGAAACCCGTTATCGCTTTGCAGGCACTCATATCCAACTATCGAGCGGATTGCAGTATGGCATCAACCGCAACGTGGAGTTTGGCGTACAGTTAATCTCGGGTAAGGATGAGGAGGGTGATCAGATATCCCGCTTCACCGCCAAGCTGGATATTTCTTTTTAGTTGTCATATTGGTGGTAGGTGCAGGGCTTGGGGCAATGAAAACACAGGCGACAGGCAGATAGCCCAAAGCTGGCTATAATGAGTAAGCGTAAAAATTTAATAAACGTTGTTGACATATGAAACTATAGCTCCCACAACGGGAGAAGAGAGGAAAGGGATGAGAGTGATTTCAAAGAAAACTTTACGGTTGTTTTGGCAAGAAAATGGTCAAAATATCCGATCGAAAAGTGCCTTAGAAGCGTGGCTAACCCTAGATTCCTCAGTTGACCGCGCAACAGTAAACTAACCTGTTGTAATTCATAAAATCATGTGGATGGCTTCGGTATCCTTTGGGTGCAGCGCTATAGGCGCTCAAACGGGTTAAAAAACCCTGTAGCTACGTTGCAAATCTTGTAAGTAGAATAACTACATACGGCAATTAGCGCCTTGCTACAGTGCTTTTTACCTGCCTTTGATCACCTATCCAACTGAGGATGTTAGCGCGTATTGATGTTTTGATGGATGCTAAAAAAGATACGCCAGAGGGGGATGAGCTGGATGTTTTGAGCACTTTGGTTGAAGCTTACGAACAAAAACATTATATGATTGATGCGCCAGAGCCCATTACAGCGATTTTGTTTCGCATGGAGCAAGAAGGGCTAACCAATAATGATTTAATCCCCTACATCGGCCATTCGGGCCGTGTTTCAGAGGTATTAAACTATAAACGAAGCCTGACCCTTAATATGATCAGACGACTTAATCAGGGGTTAAATATCCCCCCTGAAAACCTGATCAAAGAGTATGATCTAAAAGTCTCCTGAATCACATTTAGTGGCGCAGATAAAGTCTGCGCCAACTCATATAACTCCGACTTATAACTTCGATTTTTAACCCTAGCCTGCTAACCCAAATTCAATTCACGGGTCATGTTTTCGTTACGCTCTCGATGGACAATAATGTTATCTTCGATGCGAATGCCGCCAAAACGACGGAAACTGTCGACTTTTTCCCAGTTAATGTATTTACTCTGTTTTGATTTTGCCAGGATCTCGAGCAGGCTGGGGATAAAATACAGTCCAGGCTCAATGGTAAATACCATGTTTGGCTCAACATCACGGGTGCAACGTAGATACGAATGACCCGCAGGGGCTTCGACCTGAGTACCACGCTCATCGGCCATAAAACCACCCATATCATGAACTTGTAAACCGAGATGGTGACCCAGCCCATGAGGAAAGAAGGTGTTGACTATCCTTTGTGCCAAAATTTCTTTGGCATTAAGGTTGACCAGTTTAAAGTCGGCCAAAATTTGCGCCAGCTGTCGATGACACTGCAAATGCAAGTCACCATAGTTTATTCCCGGCTTAAGCCCATTAACCAATTGCAGCTGCATGGTATTCATCGCACTGATAAGCTCGGCAAACTCGTCTTCTTTGTATGAGTAGGTGCGGGTTATATCGGCGGCATAACCGTTAAAGCTGGCACCAGCATCAATTAAAAACGAATGACGGTGATTATCTTTGGGGGCAAATCGTTCAAGGGCGGTGTAATGCAAAATCGCAGCGTTGCGGTTTAAGGCGATGATATTACCGTAAGGCACATCGTTTTCGCCATGACCGGTGGCTTTTAAATAGGCGAGCTGAATATCAAACTCCGATCCGCCGCCGTAAAATGTGTCTTTAGCGGCCATATGGCCGTTTACTGCGATGCGATTGGCTTCGCGCAGACACACTTGTTCGTAATCGGTTTTGTAGGCCCGGTAAAAATGTAAGTAGTTTAATACGGCATCAGGGTTGATGTGCTCAAACCCCAGTGCTTTGGCGACATCCACTTTTTCGCCTAAATAAGCGAAACGGGCTTTGTCATAAGGTAATAGGGTTTCGACTTCGTTAGGCTTTTTAAGCAATTGAATAGCAAAGTATTCTGCCCAAAAGTCTTGGGGTTCGTCAGGGACTTTATGCCAAAAGTCATTCGGCAGATAAAAAATCAACGTCGGTTTATCGGTGCCGTTAACAATCAACCAGCAATTGGGGTTGTCGGTTACTGGCAACCAGGCTTTAAACAGCGGATTGGTTTTAAACGGGTAGTCCATGTCATCTAAAAACTGGCGTTTGGCTTGACCCGAATGAATAACTAAACCATCGAGGTTTTCACGGGCGAGCAGGCGACTTACACGAGCCTGCTGCTCGGCGATATGTTGTTGATAATAGGCAACTAATTTGTCCATTTTAAACGCTCTTTTAGAGGTGATTATGATTTGGCATTAATGGTAAAAATCAGCACTTATAAGCCGATTTGCATCGTCGCCAGCTGTTTAAATTTATTTTCAGAGTGGCCCAACAGATTTGAATAAATTTGCCGGTAGGCCATGACACTTTTTACGTAATTTCGAGTTTCTTTAAAGGGGATTGTTTCAATCCAGACATCGGCTGACAGTGGTTTGTCTACTTTTAGCCATCTATTGACCCTGGTGATCCCCGCGTTATAAGCGGCAGCGGCTATCACTTCGTTACCTTTGACTTTTTTAAGCAGGTATTTAAGGTAGTCGGTGCCATAGCGAACATTGGTGTTTGGGCTGAATAACTTGCTGCGATTCACTTTCTTTTTGGCAATAAATCGCGCGGTATTGGGCATCATTTGCATTAATCCCAACGCTCCGGCGGATGAATAAGCATCGGCCATAAAGGAGCTTTCACGTCGGGCAATGGCAAAGGTAAACGAGCTTTCGAGTTTATTGCGGTTCGAATGGTGAGCGACAATTTTTTTGTAAGCCAGCGGAAAACGTAACCCTACGTCATCCCAGTAACCGACCTGAGGCAGGGTGAAGATCGCCCGCGAAAACCAGCCCAGCTGATTGGCCCATTTGGCGGCGGCGAGTTTTTCACGAGAGCTAAGCGGATGATTAAGCGAATTCCACTCCCGGCGAGCCTGATTAAACCGTTCAAGTTGACGAAACTCCAGCGCCCTTTGTGCACCAGGCTTATTGTTGATATTTTCAATTTCACCCGCAGTAAAAATCAACGGATCATGAGCGAGATTAGGTGAGTTACCAAGAATAGTGGCGGCTAAAAAACCATAATAATGGCGTTCGATAGCCACTTTTTTGAAAAATTTATCGGCATCCTGAGTAGCACCCGTTTGCGCCAAACTGCGGGCTAACCAATAGGTCCAGGCTTCTTTGTTGGCCATTTTTGGGGGCAGCGATTGCAATATGGCTAACGCCTCTTGCCATTTGCCACGGCGTAAACTGTCGGCCATACGCCACTGAACAATATCGCTGGTGAGCGCATCGGCAGGGACTTTCTCTAACCATATTGGCGCGTTCTTATCACCTGCTTTGGCTAAACGTATCGCAAATACCTGGGTCACTTCGGCCTTTTCTTGACTGGTAAAGTTAAACTGTTGCTGCATTTCTTCCCAACTGCGCAGTGCCAGCTTTGTATCTTTCCAAATCAGTCGTTTGATGCCGTAAAGTAAAATTTGTTTTTCTTTTGGGTCTTTGTTGGGAAACAACTTTAAACGGCTGACCGTCTGTGGACGGCGACGGGTTTTGTACCACAAGTCTGCTAGATACTGGTCTTTTTCGGGGGATATTCGTTTTAAATAAGGAATTAAAGTGTGATCGCCTTTGGTCGCCGCCATGATCAGCCGTTGCCAGACCTTTTCATCGGTGCGTTGATTAGCGGCTTCCCATGCCTTAAACAGTGGATCACAGGCTTTGGGTTGAGACTTTTTACTCAGCCATAATGTGTCGGCTTGTGTGAAAATATCGGCCTGGTTAACACCGGCGGCCAATTGAAAACGCAAATGATAACAATGTAAGGCACTGTCGCTGGTGGGGCGATAATCTTCAATAAACCACTGTTGTTTGTCTTTTTTAGCCAGATATCTTAGCCATTTTTTACGTAAGGGCCATTCCATTGGGGTATTTTTATAACGGTTTAAAAAATCGCGGATTTGAGCCTTATTACGTAGGTAAGTATGTCCTTTTAAATAAGCTAGCTCAACATAGGGTTGTAATGGGTAACCATCGAGCTTTTTGTAGAGCCTGTGGTAGTCATTGGATTTGGATAAACGCGCGGCATACTCGGCCTTTAAAAACAGCGCCCTTTGCTTGGTATAATCCACTGGTACAGGGGCCGCATCATTGCTTTGCGAGCGATTGTTTGCAAGGCTCTTAATTAGTGGAAGCGCGTTTGTATCCGCACTTGTTGGCGGCGATAACAAGGCACATAAAAATACAGTGAAAATGGTCGCTGAGGCTAACCCGAACCTAAACATAATGAGGGGTATTCTTGTGATGAATTCAGTGTCACCACGATAACAAACCTTGAGATAAACACCAGCCGCTAAGTGGCTAAGTGGCAAATTAAATGGCAAAAATGGCCTTTGTTTTTAATTGGGGTCCCATATGGTGGTGTTATGGGTGTTATACGGGTAATTTAAACAAGCGTTTGAAATTTTTGTTGAAATTTAGCGCCAAGCAAGACAAACTGGCAGCCTTAATATTGAGCGGGATTGGTTTTACCGATAGTGAGAGGCACCGTGCACCAGCACTTTTCCACCCCTATTGGTTTTTTGTTAAAGGCCTAAACCGCGACTTTTGAATGATAAATCTCAAGGGGAAAATGATCAGATGATTTACCAAAGTAATAGTATTGTCGTTGACTATTTTGAAGAGGGCTTTGTTGAGTTTAAGTTCGACTCAAAAGGTTCAGTCAACAAATTCGATCAAGTGACACTTAAAGAGTGTCAAGAAGCGCTTGACATTTTGCATAAAGATGAGTCACTAAAAGGCGTCATTTTTACCTCAGGCAAAGGCGCTTTTATTGTTGGTGCTGATATCACCGAATTTCTCGAAACCTTTAAAGCACCAGAAGATGAGTTGGCTGGCTGGATCAAAAGTGCCTCAGATGTTTTTGACAGCGCCGAAGATTTACCGGTACCTACTGTTGCTGCAATCAATGGCTTTGCTGTTGGCGGTGGTTGCGAGTGGACTCTTACTGCTGACTACCGTGTTGCAGATACTACTGCCCGTATCGGTTTACCAGAAACAAAATTGGGCTTGATGCCTGGTTTTGGCGGTACCGTACGGTTACCTCGTATAATCGGTGCCGATAACGCGATGGAATGGATCAGCACGGGTAAAGACCACAAAGCCGCTGATGCACTAAAACAAGGCGCAATCGATGCCGTTGTCGCCCCAGAAAAATTACGCGAAGCTGCCATTGCGATGGTTAAAGACGCCGCTGCTGGTCTGCATGATTGGAAAGCCAAACGCCAACCTAAATTAGAGCCAATCAAATTAAACGCGATTGAGCAGGCAATGAGCTTTAACGTTGCCAAAGGCATGATCATGGCAAAAGCCGGTAAACATTACCCGGCACCAGTACTTGCTATCCAAACCATGGAAAAACAAGGGCCATTGGCTCGCGCCGAAGCTGTATTGCTTGAGAATGCCGCATTTGCCAAACTAGCAAAAACCGATGCTGCCACTGCGCAAATTGGTATTTTCCTTGGCGATCAAGTGCTTAAGAGCAAAGCTAAAAAAGCCGCTAAAATGGCGACTAAAAAAATCAATAAAGCCGCGGTATTAGGCGCAGGTATCATGGGTGGCGGTATTGCTTACCAGTCAGCCTCCAAAGGTACCCCTATCGTCATGAAAGATATCAACGATGACGCACTAAACCTCGGTTTAAGCGAAGCGACCAAATTACTCAACAATCAACTGTCTCGCGGTCGCATCAATGGCGTTCAAATGGCTGGGGTGTTAAATAGCATCGTCCCATCATTGAGCTATGACGCCCTTAGCGACGTAGATATCGTTGTTGAAGCGGTTGTCGAAAACCCTAAAATCAAAGGGTCAGTGCTTAAAGAAGTCGAAACCAAAGTGGCGGCTGATGCGATTATCGTGTCAAACACCTCAACTATTTCGATTAACTCACTGGCGAAAAGCCTTGAAAATCCTGAACGTTTTTGCGGAATGCACTTTTTCAACCCAGTACACAAAATGCCGTTGGTAGAAGTTATCCGTGGCGAACGCACCTCAGATGAAACTATTGCCAGCGTTGTTGCTTATGCGGCGAAGATGGGCAAATCGCCGATTGTTGTTGGTGACTGTCCGGGGTTCTTCATTAACCGTGTACTTTTCCCTTATTTGGCTGGTTTTAGCTTATTGGTTGCTGATGGCGCTGATTTTGTTGCGGTAGATAAAGTGATGAGTAAAGGATTTGGCTGGCCTATGGGTCCTGCTTACCTTTGTGATGTGGTTGGTATTGATACTTGTTATCACTGTATTGACGTGATGGCCGAAGGCTTCCCAACTCGCATGGCTAAGTTCGATAATGATCCGATTGCCACTTTGTATAAAAATGACCGCTACGGTCAGAAAAATGGTAACGGCTACTATACTTATAGCATTGATAAACGTGGCAAGCCTAAAAAAGACGTTGATCCAGTGGCTTATGAGTTATTGGCTAGCGTTAGCGCAGACAAAAAAGACTTTGATAAAGACGAGATCATTGCCCGTTGTATGATCCCAATGATCAACGAATCTATTCGTTGTCTTGAAGAGGGTATCATCGGCTCAGCTGCCGAAGCGGATATGGGGTTGATTTACGGTTTGGGTTTCCCTCCATTCAGAGGCGGTCCGTTCCGTTACATTGAAACTATGGGTGTCGCAAACTTCGTTGCACTAGCAGACAAATACGCCCATTTGGGCGAAATGTATCAGGTAACTGATAAAACCCGCGAAATGGCCGCCTCTGGCGCTTCATTTTTTCAAGCATAATTGACGGGAGATAAATCTTATGAGAAATGCAGTTGTAGTTGATTGTGTTCGTAGCCCAATGGGGCGTTCAAAAAATGGTGTCTTTCGCAACGTACGTGCCGAAGAATTGTCAGCTCATGTAATGAGTGCTTTGTTAAAGCGTAATCCACAGGTTAACCCCCAAGAGATTGCCGATGTTATCTGGGGTTGTGTTCAGCAGACTCTGGAGCAAGGTTTTAACGTTGCCCGTAATGCCGCTTTGTTGG
>JBLHHD010000126.1:0-7446 GCA_047614605.1 Alteromonadaceae bacterium | reverse complement strand
TTAAAACAACGGCTGGTGATCGTCGCCAGCATACGCCCAGGTTCATCGGTGCCGAGCAACAAATACACTTGCGGGTTAGGCTCTTCGAGCGTTTTTAACAAGGCATTAGCCGCAGGCTCTGTTAATTTTTGCGCTTGATTGATCACAATCACCCGGCGTCGACTGATTTGTGATGTCTTTTGCACAAATAAGCTGCCCTTACGAATTTCATCAACACCAATACTGCTGCCTTCGCTGGTGATAAACAAGCTGTCTGGATGGTTGCCTGCGTTAAATAACACGCACGGTTTGCATCCCCCGCAAGCGGTCAAATCCGGGGTTTGGTCGCACACTAAACCATTAGCCATAATACTGATAAGCGCTGTTTTACCCATGCCTGGCTGACCTTGCAACAAAATCCCATGATGCAGGCGCTCAGCTTGTAATGCATTGGATAACGGGATGATGACATCAACCAACCAAGGGTACAAAGTCATAAAGCCTCATACCACTGGGTTAATGCCTGATTGATTTGTCGGTGGACCGCTGGCATATCTAGTGAGGCGTCGATGATCTTTATGGTGTCATCCTCATGAGCTATTTGCAGGTATTTTTCGCGGGTGCGCTGAAAAAATCCCAGCGGCTCTTGCTCTATCCGGTCAAGTTCACCTCGGGCAGCGGCTCGGGCCAGACCAATTTTTGGATCGAGATCTAAATATAAGGTCAGATCTGGCGTAAAACCCTTAAGTACCGCATGACGAATACCATCAATCAAGGCGCTGTCAATTTGCCTGCCACCGCCCTGATAAGCTCTTGACGACAAATCATGCCTGTCGCCAATCACCCACTGGTTTTGTTTTAAGGCTTTTAAAATCACGTTTTCAATCAATTGCACCCGGGCAGCATACATTAACAATAACTCCGCTTCGGGGGTAAGTGCTTCATCGTGTACTTCCTTGACAATCGCCCGCATTTTTTCTGCCAACGGCGTGCCTCCCGGCTCGCGGGTGGTGATATAAGCCAAATTTTTGCTTTGTAAAAATGCTTTGACAACTTCGATGGCAGTGGATTTACCTGCGCCTTCGAGTCCCTCTATCACGATAAACCGTGCTTTATCCATTATCTCAAATCCTGCTCTTAATTAGCCCAGCTTTTTATTAGCCCAGAGGGTTTATTGCCCCAGTTGGTATTTCTTTACCGCCAGGTTGTGCTCTGCCAGGGTTTTGGAGAACTGATGGCTGTGATCTTTGTTGGCGACAAAATAATAAAATTCAGTTTGCGCCGGGTGTAATGCCGCTTCAATGGCTTCAAAGCCGGGCATTGCAATGGGTGTCGGTGGCAACCCATTAATACGATAAGTATTGTATGGCGTTTTAGCCCTAAGGTGAGCGCGGGTCAGATTACCGTCAAAACTATCCCCCAAGCCGTATATCACCGTCGGATCGGTCTGCAACCGCATTCGTTTGTTCAGTCGGTTGACAAAAACCGAGGCGATTAGCGCCCTTTCACTGGCGACCCCCGTTTCTTTTTCAATTATCGATGCCATGATCAACGCTTCATAAGCGGTTTTATAAGGTAAGCCTACCGCTCGATTACTCCAAAGTTCCGTCAAAATACCCTGCATTCGCTGATAAGCTCTGGCGACAACTTCAAAGCTGCTGCTGCCAGCGGCATAATAATAAGTATCGGGATACAATAAACCTTCTATGTGTGGATGTTTATCGTTAAGTCGCTGACTTAAATCCACCGTGTCTTTAATATCCTGCTTAAGGTTAGTGGTAGCGGTTAATTTAAGCATTAGCTCACTTAAACGCTCGCCTTCAACAAACGTTAACGAAAACTGATGCTCCTTGCCATTACTGAGCAAAACCAATAACTGGTGGTGAGTTATGCCGGGTTTAAGCAAATAAGAGCCCGCTTTGATCTGGCGTAATTCAGGGGATAATTTTGAATACCATTTTAACGGCCCACACCGGGCAATAATATTTTCGCGGGCCAAATGACGGCATAATTGGTTAAACCCTTTGCCTGATTTTACCTCCATTAGCTGGGCCTTAGTCAGGCTGATCGTCTGGGCCGGAAAAACCGCAAAAACATAAACACTTAAACCTGTCAGTAATAATACCGACACCACTAACAGCGAGGCCAAAACCCACCGCCCATACCGCTTTACTTGATCAAGCATCATGGTTCATCCGTTGCAGATCGTCACTTAACTGATGGGTAACACCAATAGAAAAGTCAATTTTACTGCCCGTGGGTGTGGTTATTGAACGCACGGGCACAATCCCCATTAAACAGTTACAGATAAATAGGCCCTGTGCTTGATATAAACTGGTTATGGTACGCTTTACCTGATTAGTCTGCGCTAAGGCAGTCATTTTATCGATGAGATAATGCTTCATTATGCCCTCAACCCCCGCCATATCAATAATTGGCGTATACCATTGATCATGACTTTGCCAAAAAAGATTACTGGCCGAGCATTCCACCACATTGGCGTTTAAATCACAAACAACAACGTCATCAAACGGTAAATCTTCGAGCGCGTTTTTGATCATCACCTGTTCGAGTCGATTGTTATGTTTTATCCCGCCAAGTAACGGATTAAGCCCCAATTGAATCTCACTTACCCCAACGTCAATGCCGTTTTCGCGCCAGTCGTCATAAAACCCCGGGTAATCTGCCTGGGTAATATAAATAAAGGGGCTTAAACCGCTGGTACCATAACCCCTGCCCCCGGCACCACGAGATATCAGTACTTTAACGACGTAACGTTCGTTGGTTGGCATAGATTGGGCAACATCAATCAGGCTGCAGGTCAGTTTATCCCAGCTAAGTGAGCCAAACTGTAAAATATCAGCGCTGTGTTTAAGTCGTTTGAGGTGTAAATCCAGACAAGTCAGTTTTTTATGCTGACATAAGATGGTGGTAAAAAAACCGTCGCCGTAGTTAAAGCTCCTGTCGTTGACAGGCACAGGCGTTTGTGATGAGTACTGATGAATAATTGTTGTTGTCATAAACTAGCCCTAACAGCCCCTTAGTCGAAGGGGTAGCTGTCAGAGGCGCATCGACATTATACGCGTTTGAACACAATCGAGCCGTTGGTACCACCAAAACCGAAAGAGTTACAAATCGCATAATCGAGTTTGGCGTCACGAGCTTCGTGGGGAACAAAGTCTAAGTCACAACCTTCACTAGGGTTATCCAGGTTGATGGTTGGTGTCAGCACTGAGTTTTGCAGTGATAAGGCCGAAATAATTGACTCTACCGCACCAGCAGCACCGAGCAGGTGACCGGTCATAGATTTAGATGAACTAACCGCCAGTTTATAAGCATGATCTCCAAACACCGATTTAAGTGCCGCCACCTCAGCGATATCACCAGCCGGAGTTGAAGTACCATGAGCATTAACATAACCTACCTGATCGTTGTTGATACCCGCATCAGCAATCGCATTAGCCATCGCCAGTGCACCACCGGCACCATCCACTGGCGGTGATGTCATATGAAAAGCATCACCACTCATACCAAAACCAACCAGCTCGGCATAAATTTTTGCACCACGGGCTTTGGCGTGTTCGTACTCTTCCATCACCATCACACCAGCACCGTCACCCAGTACAAAACCATCACGGTCTTTATCCCATGGTCGACTGGCAGCCTGTGGATCGTCATTACGGCTTGATAGCGCCTTGGCAGCAGCAAACCCCCCCATACCCAATGGGGTAGAGGCTTTTTCAGCACCACCGGCCAACATGACATCGGCATCACCATAAGCAATCATTCTTGCAGCGTGACCAATGTTATGTACCCCGGTAGTACAGGCAGTAACGATTGAGATGTTCGGTCCTCTAAGACCAAACATTATCGACAAGTGACCGGAGATCATATTGATAATGGTTGAGGGCACAAAAAATGGCGATAACTTACGTGGACTGCTGTTCAACATTTTTTGATGGTTGCTTTCAATCAAACCCAAGCCGCCAATACCAGAACCAATAGCGGCACCGATACGTGTCGCATTTTGTTCAGTAATTTCAAGCCCCGAGTCTTCTAATGCCTGAATACCAGCCACTACACCATACTGAACGAACAAATCCATTTTTTTGGCTTCTTTGCGAGAAATGCTTTGCTCAACATCAAAATCATTTAATAAACCAGCAAAACGGGTGGCGAACAATGCCGGATCAAAATGATCGATCGGTCTAATGCCACTTTTGCCCTTTAGTAAATTATCCCAGGTTGATTCAACTGTATTACCCAGCGGGGTCAACATACCGATACCGGTAACTACAACTCGACGTTTAGCCACAAATGTTCTCCGAAGGTATTTTTAAATCTAAATGCTTATCTGCAATGAAATGGGTAGCGAACGCCACCCACTTTAACAACAATTGAGTAATGCTATCACTTACTATTAAGAAGCGTTCGCTTTAACATAGTCAATTGCCGCTTGAACAGTAGTGATTTTTTCTGCGTCTTCGTCTGGAATTTCAGTTTCAAATTCTTCTTCAAGGGCCATAACCAGTTCAACAGTATCCAAAGAATCGGCACCAAGGTCATCGACAAATGAGGCTTCAGGCTTTACTTGATCGTCTTCGACACCTAACTGCTCGATAACAACTTTACTAACTCGCATTTCAATAGTCACAGTACTCATGTTCTTATCCTTTACCAGCGCAGCTGCGCTTTTGATTAATAAATTTTGCGTAGTGTATTCTTTGTGATTTAGGGTTTCAAGGTGAGACTACTTTTTTTACAACTGGTCTAACCACCTGACAACACAAATTCACCATTACTACATTCATTGATTATTTGATCTTTGTAATTAATTCAAGCATTTAATTGCCAGAGTCAAAATACTAGAAACAAATCAGATCATATACATTCCGCCGTTTACATGCAACGTTTCACCGGTAATATATGCCGCCATATCTGACGCCAAAAAAGCGACCGTTGCAGCGATCTCTTGTGGCTTTCCAAGTCGATTAGCTGGCACCTGAGCGAATATCCCAGCCTTTTGCTCATCGGTCAGTCCTTTGGTCATATCAGTGTCAATAAAACCCGGTGCGACGGTATTCACCGTAATGCCTCTTGAGGCTACTTCACGCGCCATTGACTTGGTAAAACCTAACAAACCGGCTTTAGCAGCAGCATAGTTTACTTGCCCTGCGTTACCCATAGTACCAACTACAGAGCCAATATTAATGATCCGGCCACTTTTTTGTTTCATCATGCCGCGTAATACCGCTTTGCTTAAGCGAAATACCGAGGTTAAATTAGTGTCGATGACATCTTGGAATTCATCATCTTTCATTCGCATCATCAGATTATCACGGGTAATACCAGCATTGTTTACCAGAATATCAACACTGGAAAAATCGCTTTTGAGCATAGTAAACAAGGCGGTAATAGAGTCGGTATCGGTGACATTAAGCACCCAACCACGACCGTTTTCACCCAAATATTCATCGATAGCTGCCGCACCCGATTCGCTGGTTGCAGTGCCAATAACGGTTGCTCCCAATTCGACCAGTTGTTCTGCGATGGCTTTGCCAATCCCCCGGCTCGCACCAGTTACCAAGGCTGTTTTGCCCGCCAAGGACATTAATCCTGACATTCGTTTTCCTCTATATTATAAGTACAGGATAAATCCCGCTTAGTATTTAATTAACGCCGAGCCCCAGGTAAAACCACTACCAAAAGCTTCAAGTAATACGGTTTGTCCACGCTTGATTCGACCATCACGAATGGCTTCATCCAGCGCTGTGGGAATGGTACCCGCTGAGGTATTACCATGTTTGTCCAAAGTCACTACAACATGATCCATATCCATTGATAATTTTTTGGCTGTCGCCTTGATAATGCGCAAGTTCGCCTGATGCGGTACCAGCCAATCAATGTCATTGGCTAGCATATTATTGGCTTCAAGCGTTTCTTTAACAATACCACTAAGTTTGTTCACCGCCACTTTAAACACTTCATTGCCGCGCATATAAAGGTAGCTTTCGTGAACAGTATGAGGTTCGCCCCTGACAGGTGCGTTCGCACCAAGCAATTCACCGTAATTACCATCGGCATGAATATGGGTTGAAATCACTCCCGGCTCTTCGCTGGCCTCAAGAATAGCGGCACCGGCACCATCGCCGAATAAAATGAGAGTAGTACGATCTTCAGGGCCACACAGGCGAGATAAGGTATCGGCGCCAATGATTAAAACACGTTTGGCCATGCCAGTTTTTATATACTGATCAGCGATACTCAAAGAATAAATAAAACCTGAGCAGGCAGCGGCGATATCAAAGGCCGGAATATTGGGGATATTTAGTATTCGTTGTACTTCACAAGCTGCGCTGGGCAAGCTGATGGCCGAACTGGTAGTACCCATGATGATCATGTCTAAGTCGCTAAGTTCGATACCAGCGGCTTCTACGGCCTTTAGCGCAGCAGCTGCACCAAGGGTAGCTACATTTTCATCTTTACTGGCAATACGACGTTCTTTAATACCAGTACGTTCAGTGATCCATTCATCAGTGGTATCAACAACCTTGGACAAATCTTCATTAGTAACAACTTTTGCTGGAAAACTACTGCCAGTACCTATGATTTTGGAAAACATGACACTCCTAAACTTATTTTGTATTTGTCGGTGTACTAATTTTTTTCGAAGTATTAACCAACCAATACTAGGAGCCTGTCCGAGAATGAGACTCGACTGAGGAAAACCTAGATTTGGCTATTTTACGCGCTTTTTCCAGTTAAATAGTCAAACTATTCGCCTGAAAAAACCGCGAAAACGATCTCAAACCCGCTTTCCCTCAGAGTTGGCCTTATTATCGGACAGGTTCCTAGTGGATTTTATCAATTAATACGCCTTCGAGTTTGTCTTTAATTTTTTCTGGCATTTGTCGCTCAACTTCCCGGATCGCCTGCTTAATGGCGTTTAAAAAAGCGACTGACGACGCATTTCCATGGCTTTTAACAACAATGCCGGTCAATCCTATCAAACTAGCGCCATTATAGTGGTCGGGGTTCACCCTGTTATACAGCTTTTTTAATGCCGGCAACAACAAAAAACCTAGAAAACGACTGAGGATGTTAGCATCCAGTGAAGATTTTAGTCTGCTAATGATTAAATTGGCAATGCCCTCACACGTTTTTAATGCCACATTACCGACAAAACCATCACAAACAATCACATCAGCCTTACCAGAAAAAATATCACTGCCTTCGATAAAACCCACATAATTGATTTTATCGGTGCTATTGAGCAACCGGGCCGCCTGTTTTATCTGCTCATTACCCTTAATTTCCTCTTCACCCATGTTTAATAAAGCAATCTTTGGTGCGGTTATGCCTTCGACCTGCTCGGCCATCACAGCGCCCATCACGGCAAACTGAAACAACACCTGTGAATTACAAGTAACATTAGCTCCCAAATCCAGCAAATAAACCGGTTTCTTG
>JBLHHD010000125.1:0-7459 GCA_047614605.1 Alteromonadaceae bacterium | reverse complement strand
ACCAAACTGGCATCTGACAAATTATTTGTTGCCGCCAACAATATCTCTGGTGGTCACAAAACTACCTTTTCTGCCGTACGTTACGGCAATGTAGTCTGCTCCCGGGGATCGGTAGTGCCCTTTTTTCAAAAAATGATTGACCAAAAAGCCGATCACCTGCCGATCACCCGTGCCGAAATGACCCGCTTTTGGATTAGTCTGCAAGACGGGGTAGATTTTGTGTTAAAAAACTTTGCGCGAATGCTCGGTGGTGAGATATTCGTTCCAAAAATACCTTCTGTTCGAATCACTGATTTAGCCAACGCGATGGCTCCTGACATGCCCATAAAGATCATCGGTATTCGCCCCGGCGAAAAACTCCACGAGGTCATGTGTCCGGCTGAGTTATCCTATAATACCTTCGAATACGATGACCACTTTGTGATTGCCCCAGCCATTAATTTCAGTAGCCGCAGCAATGATTTTACGGTGAACAATCTCGGTGAAAAAGGCCAGTTGGTTACCGAAGGGTTTGAATACGATTCCAACAGCAATCCTGAGTTTTTAAGCATCAAAGAAATTCTCGAATTCAACCGCCAGGCAATGCAATGATCCCCTACGGCAGACAGCATATCGACCAGCAGGATATCGATGCCGTAGTTGCCACCCTAAACAGTGATTTTTTAACTCAGGGGCCACAGGTGCCCCGATTTGAAGCACGCATGAGCCAGTTATGTCAAGCCAAATACGCTTGTGCTGTCAGCTCTGCCACAGCGGCCTTACATCTGGCTTGTCTGGCACTGGAGGTTGGTAAAGGCGATACCGTCTGGACCAGCCCAGTGACCTTTGTCGCCTCTGCCAATGTCGCCTTGTATTGTCAGGCGCAAATTGGCTTTGTTGATATCAATGTCGAAGATGGCCTGATGTCAGTCGCCTGTTTAGCACAAAAGCTGCAACTGTCTTCTAAAAACAATACCCTGCCCAAGGTGTTGATTGTGGTCCATCTGGCCGGTCAAAGCTGCGATATGGTTAATATTCATGGCTTGTGTCAGCAATACGGGGTGAAGATTGTTGAGGATGCCAGTCACGCCATTGGTGCCCAGTACCGGCAACAGCCCGTTGGTAATGGCCAGTACAGTGACATTTGTGTCTTTAGTTTTCATCCGGTAAAAATAATGACTACCGCAGAGGGCGGACTCGCATTAACTAACCAACCAGCGCTTGCGCAAAAAATGGACTTGCTAAGAAGCCACGGTGTCACCCGCGACGAGGCGTTGTTTGACCAGCCCAGCCATGGTCCATGGTATTATCAACAAGTCGATTTAGGCTTTAACTATCGCATCACCGAGTTGCAGGCGGCCCTTGGTATCAGTCAAAGTAACAAGCTGACTGACTTTATCGCCAAACGAAATCAGCTGGCACTCCAATATAACGACATGATAAGCCAACTCCCTATTGAACATTTGCAACAGTCGCCAGATAACCTATCGGCTTATCATTTATATGTGGTTCTCACCGATAATGAACAACTGCAACGAGACCGATTATTTGCTCATTTACGCGAGAAACAAATTTTAGTCAATGTTCATTACATCCCGGTGCACTTGCAACCTTATTATCAAAAGCTGGGGTTTAAAACTGGCGACTTTCCTAATGCCGAGCAATATTATCAAAGGGCGATCACCTTGCCCTTATACCCGGACTTAACAGTTGAACAGCAAGATTATGTGATCAGCAGCATTAACGAACTCTTATGATTTCAGGGCTTAGGGCGATTATGATTTCAGGGCTTAGGGTAAAGCACATATGAAGCTCGCACTGGGGACTGTACAATTTGGCCTGGATTATAGTATCTCCAATACCAGCGGCCAGGTTGACCCCGCAGAGGTTAAAAAGATCCTAGATTATGCCTTAAGCGTTGGTATCAATACCCTCGATACTGCCCAAGCCTATGGCAATGCAGAGCAGGTTTTGGGAGGTCAAGCCACTAGCGGCCAATTTGCCCTGATCTCCAAAGTCAGTGGGGCTAATAGTCAAGCAGATACCATCATGCCCTCAATTGACCAGTCATTAAAAACCCTTAATTGTGAAAAACTCGATAGCCTTTTAATGCACGATGCTGCCAGCCTGTTACAGGCTGACGGCGAGGCTATTTTTGCCCAACTTGAACAAGCCAAACAACAAGGTAAAGTCAGTAAAATTGGCGTATCCGTTTACCAGCCACAAGAGTTAACTGAGCTGTGCCAACGCTTTGCCATCGATAGGGTGCAACTGCCGCTAAACTTGTTTGATCAGCGCTTTTTAGCCGCTGATGTCACTGATTTACTTACCAGCCAACAAGTTGAAGCTCATTGCCGCTCAGCCTTTTTACAGGGGATCATTTTTTGCGAGCCTGCCAGTTTGCCTGCATTTTTTAATCCGCTTAAAAGCCGTTTGCAATTATTGACCGATACCGCCAAAATGCTGTCGGTCAGCCCAATGGCGCTGTGTCTGACGATGTTAAAACGCCAGCCATTCATTAGCAAAATTGTGGTTGGCTGCTGCTCAGTGCAACAATTACAGCAGGTAGTAGAGGCTTATCATCAAGCTGATGAAATCAACCCGCAAGTCGATTTCAGCGCTTTTGCAGTAACCAACACCAGTGTTATCAACCCGGTTAACTGGCCCGCCAAATAACCTACGATAGAAAATTCGAGATAGAGAAACCTATGAATTTAGCCATCTTACAAGCCAGAATGTCATCTAATCGCTTACCTGGTAAGGTGCTCAAAGCCATTGTTGGTAAACCGATGCTCGAACTGCATATTGAACGGATTAAACGGGCGCAAAACATTGATAAATTAATTGTCGCCACCAGCAACAATAGCGAAGATGAGGCGATTGCCCAGTTTTGTCAGCGCATTGGTGTTGAATGTTATCAGGGCAGCCTCGATAATGTGCTGGAACGTTTTTATTTGGCCTCTCAACAGCACCCGGCCAGTCACATCATTCGCCTGACCGGTGATTGTCCACTGGCTTGCCCACAAACGATTGATCAAGTGATAGCCAAACACATCGAAGAGCAAAACGATTTTACCAGCAACGCGGTACCCCACACATTTCCGGATGGATTAGATGTCGAAATAATGACAGCAGCGGCCTTACAGTTAGCTTGGCAACAAGCGACCACCGCGTACCACAAAGAACATGTAACGGCCTATCTTTACCAGCATCCCGAGTTATTTAAAACCGCTCAGCTCATCAGCCCGGTGAACCTTAACCAACAACGTTGGAGTGTTGACTACCCTGAGGATTTTGCGCTGGTCGCCTTTGTTTATGAGTTTTTATATGCCTCAAACCCACAATTTGATACAGCAGCCATCATTGAACTGCTGGCACAAAACCCTGATATTTTTGCTTTAAACCAGCAATATGTTAACTCATTAAAAAGCGTGAAAAACCATGAACTATGACTACCCTAAATCTAAGCAATACTTAAAACGCGCCGAAAAAGTCATTCCTTTAGGCTCGCAAACCTTCAGTAAAAGCAAACTGTGTTATCCCCAGGGAGCCTCGCCACATTTTATCACCAAAGGACAAGGGGCAAACGTTTGGGATCTGGATGGCAACCAATACATCGATTTTGTCTCAGGGTTGTTGTCGGTCAACCTCGGTTATCAAGACCCAGATGTTAATGCAGCAGTGATAGATCAGCTCAATTGCGGGGTTAACTTCTCTTTGTCTCACCCGATAGAGGCTGAGGTTGCCGAACTGATGATTGACCTTATTCCCTGTGCGCAAATGGTTCGTTTTGGTAAAAATGGCTCCGATGCCACCTCTGCTGCCATTCGTTTAAGCAGAGCTTATACCAAACGCGAGAAAGTCGCTGTGTGTGGCTATCATGGCTGGCATGACTGGTATATAGGCTCCACCACCCGCGATGCTGGAGTGCCTGAGTCAGTAAAAGCATTAACCCTTAAATTTGACTACAACGATATTGATTCGCTACAGCAGCTGTTTGAGCAAAACCCCGACAATATCGCTGCGATTATTTTAGAGCCGATGAACCTTCACTACCCCAAAGATGACTTTTTGGGCAAAGTGAGGGCACTGGCAACAAAACACGGTGCGGTGCTTATTTTTGACGAAATGATCACCGGCTTTCGTTATGATCTCGGCGGTGCTCAAAAGCTGTTTAACGTCACCCCAGATTTGGCGACCTTTGGTAAAAGTCTCGCCAATGGCTTTGCCTTGTCGGCAGTGGTCGGTAGTAAAGAAATCATGCAATGGATGGAGGAGATCTTTTTCTCTGGCACCTTTGGTGGTGAAGCCCTGTCACTGGCTGCCGCCAAAGCCACCTTGCTCAAACTCAAAAGCCAGGATGTACTCGGTCATACTCACAGAGTCGGACAAATCATTCTCGACACCCTGCCCGGCCTTATCAGCAAACACCAAATGGATGACTATTGTTACATCTGCGGTCACCCGAGCTGGAGTTTGTTGATTTTTAAAGCCAATGATAAATATACCCCTGAGCAGCTAAAAACCTACATGCAGCAGGAGCAACTGGCCCGGGGTTTGATGATCAATGGCAGTCACAACCTCAATTTTGCTCACACTGAAGAGGATATTAATTACCTGTTACAGTGCTACGACGAAATTCTGCCCCGCTTAAAAGCATTGATCGATAAAGGCGAGTTAGAAGGTGCAGTTAAGGGCGAGTTTATTCAACCGGTGTTTAAGGTGCGTTAATGTAGAATGTATTGGAGGTCAGTGTGAAATTATTTTGGGCACACTGTGGTAGTTTTATTCTAGATTAAATTCAAAGGGTTAAGATAAAATAGGGTACCCTAAAATACCCTACCCTTAACCCTGATTATTCCTTTTTAACCCTATACTCGCCTTGACCTTCTGCCGCTTTTGGATAACGCTTGGCTTCAATATCAATCATTTGTTGATCAAGCTCTTCGTCTGTCAACAAACGCATATCAGCGGTTTTAATCTTGCCTAATTTATATTTAGCGCTCACCCGGTTAATTGTTTTAGCTGCGGTACTCGCGCCGGCTTTAATATCATTGGTTAACTCAATCAAACCTGGCTTAACTTTTTGATAATCTTTAAGAAACTTATAGGTGACTGCAGAAAAAATCACCATGAATACTATATCCAGCGAACCCGGTTTAACGCTTTTTAAACTAAACATCAAACTAAACTCACGATTTAAACCCGGTAGCCGCGCAGTCAGTAACTCAATTAAGGTTTGCTGTAGTATCATTGCCACAGCGTTACTATCGGTATTAAACTCGCCTTCTATCACCAAATGTAACTGACCAATATCAAGGGTTTCAAACCGATCATAACTCACGGGTAATGAGGGCTTTATCCCCTCTTTTTCGGCCATAAACCAATCAAGATGAAAGGCGGTATGGCGCTGACAAGTTAAATCGTCGTCAAGCACTTGATGCGTCATATTTTTATCCGCTGCTGCCGCTTCAACGACGGCATCTAAAAACGCCTCTGGAAAATCACCCAATAACGCTTGCTCGCGGGTGTTATTTTTTAACTGCAACATCACCGCTTTGTTTTCGCTGATTTTATCGTGAATCGTGTAAACAAAGTTGATCATATCGGCATGAGTCAAACCGTCGGTGATAAACAGGCTGTTAACCCGTTCAATGATATGAGCCAAAAACTCTTCTTGTTTATTGCGGGCTTTGCTTTTGCTGATGTCTGCTGATGGTTTTAGCTCAAACTCGCCACGGGCAATTTTAAGCTTTAACGCCTGCTGTTTCGTTTTACTGATCCGATAATGACTCATCTCGACATTAGACAAATCAATCGGGTCCTGATCGTGCAGTTTTGCCTTAAGCAAAGGCCGTAAATGGCGGGCATACAAGCTGAGTTTTTCAAGCCCGGTATCGGCATAGTCGACTATCTGCGACATAAATTCATAAAAACGCACATAATCAGCCAGGTCTTGCTTAAATGTTTCCAACTCATCGCGGGCCGCAGTTGCATCATCAAGGCTCGCTTGCGCATTGGCAATGACAACCTCATCGGGATAGGCTTGCACCCGCTCATACATATCTTTAGCTTGCAAATAAGCATCCATCGCACTGGAGTACTTTGCTTGCCACCGTTTAACCGCTGGTTTGCAAATATTACCCACCGCAGCATGTGACTTAGACTCTTCATAATAAAACCGGGCAAGCTTTTCGATTTCGTCAGTACGAACAATGCCACTGTTATTAATGGCACTTTCAAGCTTAAAAATCATGTCCGGATCAGACACGCCCCCCAATTGAGCTTCCTGATAATAATACTGAAATGCGGCCAGTACTTGCTCTGGCTCATTGCAAAAATCCAAGATAAAGGTGCCACACTGTTTTTTACCCGGATAAATTCGGTTTAACCGTGACAGGGTTTGTACACATTCAACCCCACCGAGTGGCTTATCGACGTACATGGCACACAGTTTGGGCTGATCAAAACCGGTTTGAAACTTATTGGCCACCAGCATTACCTGATAGTCGTCACTGTCAAAGGCATCGGTCATTCTGCGCTGATTAAGGCCCGGATTCATGTTCACTTCGGTAAACGTCTGATCCAGCAGGTCGCTGGCATCCGGGTCGTAATTGTCATCAAAAACCACCTCTCCCGAAAAGGCAATCATTGCCTGAATGTTTTGATAACCCTTGCTATGCACGTATTTATCAAACTCCAGCTTGTAACGTACAGCCTCTTTGCGCGAGCCTGTCACTACCATGGCTTTGGCCTGGTTTTCGAGTAACCCCAGCACATTGTCTTTAAAGTGCTCAACAATCACTTTGACTTTTTGCGCCACGTTATGCTCAACCAGCTTAACCCACTGGCCTAACTTAACCTTGGCCTTTTTACCGTCAACCTGTCTGTCATTATCTTTTATTTTTTGGGCTAAGTTATAGGCCACTTTATAACTGGTATAGTTTTCGAGTACATCTAAAATAAACCCTTCTTCTATTGCCTGACGCATTTGATAAACATGAAAGGCTTTAGGCAAATTGGTTTTAGAAGGGGGTGATGTGGGGTCTGGTAACCGCCCAAACAACTGAATGGTTTTTTCTTTGGGGGTGGCCGTAAACGCATAGTAATTAAGGTTTGGCGAATTTTTTCGCAGCTCGACCTCTTGAGCCAACGCACTTTCAAAGTCGGGGATTTGGGCTTCTTGCTCGACGTCTTTTTTGAGCACATTTTTAAGCTGTATTGCCGTACGCCCGGTTTGTGACGAATGGGCTTCGTCGGCAATCACCGCAAAGCGACTTTGGCTTAAACCCACATCGGCTTCGATGGTATCAACCACATGCGAAAAGGTCTGAATAGTGACAATAATAATCGGCGCTGCCGTTTTAAGTGCCTCAGCGAGTTTTTCTGATTTAGAACCCCCACCAATGTTTTTGGTGATACTTTTAACCACCCCGTCAACTTGCTGAAACTGACCAATGGTATCTTGTAACTGATCGTC
>JBLHHD010000124.1:0-7473 GCA_047614605.1 Alteromonadaceae bacterium | reverse complement strand
CGGGTTGGGGTTCTCCTTTTGGGTAATAACCATTGATTAATCTGAGCTGCTGTTCGGCGTAACGACCTATTCTGGTTTGCCTGGCCAGACCAGCAAAGGTGGTTTTTTCGTTGGCTTTGACGTAATGAATGGTTTTGGCCTTGGGCAAACGACGTTTGGTGGCTGCTGGGCGAAAGCTGTGAATGCTGCGCAGGAAGACTTCATCGTAGTTAATATCTTTTTGCGGTTTACTCACTTCACCTGTTAGCAGGTAGACTCTGCTCCCCTGAAATAAAACGGCGACTCGCTTATCAGGCAGGCCTGGGCTGGTGCTGACCAAACCGGTGTGACCTACGAGACCATACTGACTAAAGTTTTCTGAACGTTTAAGTAAGGGGATGTTCATTTCTTGACGAATGTATTGTGTGGGGGAAACTTTTTTCTTGAGTTTCCTCACTTCGAGTTTAAATTCAGCAGATTTGTCTTTGGGCGTGCCAATGATAGAAGAGCGATCATTGTTGATGTCCCATAATTTCGGGAATAATAAGGTGAAGCCAAGCTTATCATGAGTGTAGCGGTTTTCTTTATCTGCTTTGTTTGCTGGCTTTTTGTTAGTAACCCGATAGTTAACGCCGTAAATCATACCTTCGACTTCGTTGCGGAAGGTTTCAATGTTGGTATTGTTGCTTTGGTCTTTAGGTAATGTGCCCGCTTTTTTGATCACTTCTTTAAGGCGAATATCATTGCGGGGGTGACTGGAAAATAATCCATGATAACTGCGCTGTTTTTTGCCTTCTTCTTTCGCTCTGTAACGGGCAAAACGTTCCTGATCTTTTAAAACCCCAATGGTTTGCACCATAGCTTGAGGATCATAACCGGTATTATAAAGATACTCAGCGCCATAACTATCTGCTTCAAGTTCCATTTCTCGACCATAACCCTGTACGGCTACTGTGCCCCACAAGTTACTCATGTCAGCTAAAACAGCATTACCGGTAGTCAAAATGGTTAACAGCCCGAGTACACCAGCACCTTTACGTGCGGAGTCTTGTCTGACCGCATGACGAGCGGTTACATGGCCGATCTCGTGAGATAATACTGCCGCCAGCTCAGCTTCGGAGCTTAAGTAAGCGAGTAACCCCCGGTTAACGTAGATAAAGCCACCAGGTAGTGCAAATGCATTGATTTGTGGATCGTCAATTATGGTAAAAGTATAGATCAAATCTGGACGGTGACTTTTCTTTGCAATTTTTTGGCCGATTCTATTAACGTACTGCTGAAGCTTTTCGTTTTGGTAAACGCCATTGCTGGCAAGGATTTTTTCGTGCATCTCTTTACCAATGGCGATTTCTTTTGATTCGGACATTAAGACCCAATTTGGGGTGCCTGAGGCTGGATTAATTGAACAGCCGCTGTATAGCAGGCTGGATGCACTTAATATTAGCGGAACAAAAAGTTGTTTTGCTTGCATGATAAAACTCCTTACATTTAAACCATTATTATGATGCTTTCACTTTGGCCTTACTTGTACTTGGCTCAGGGTTGACATTAAAAAAGGTGCGTAGCTGTTTGCCCATTCCTTTACAAACATCCGCCTGAACAGGGGCGATGATTGGGATGGGGATCACTATGGCTGGTATATAGGTAGTACCATCAGCAGTGCCGCTGATTTTACCTACCAATTTGCGTTTGCTGTAATCCCAGATAGTTGCCTCATAGTCGGCCTTTTTATCCCAGGAGCCAAAGCCAAAACAGCTGATACCACCGACACCAAGGGCACAGGTGATCTCACCGCTTTTATTGGTTGTCTGAGTCGAACCATCGACCCAAATAAGATATTCCATATCCAGTGCGGCAGTCGCTTTGGCTAATTCTTCAAATTCGAGCAAACGAAATAGGTCATTGACCCTAATGGGCGCGGTGCGGGGTTCAAACCACGGATAGAGCTGGTCGACAAAAACATCCTCAGGGATAACTTTAATGGATGTTTTACCTTTACCCAGCTCTTTACCGAGGCAAGATATTAGGTCTGGTTCGGTTTCGTAATCACTGCCGCTACGTCGGCCGACTACGACAATGGATTTACCCTCGGTTAAGGTGGTTGTAACACCCACAGAGGTCATTCTGGCCTGATCAATAGTGACTGTCGTACAGCCCTGGATTAAACCGCTGATTAATAATAACCCGATGGTAAGTGGGCTGCTTAATACTAACTTCATTTTGCTATCCTCCAGTTTAGCGATGATGCCACAGGCCCAGTCGCTAATCGCTAATTGGTATCGTTAAATATTGCTACTGCTATTGCTGCGCTGTTGCAGCCACTGTTTGATCTCGGGCACTTTGGTAAAGTTGAGCGAAAACCCGGCTCCTGCATCACGTAAAGCAACAACCATGGCTGCATTGAGGGCATCACCTTCGGTTTTTAGCATTTCGACCGGGGTTTTGCCATAGGCCGTCAGCAACCAGTCCGCAATCAACTGACCTTGCGGGTCAAACAGCTGCAGGTTGTATTTGATCCATACTTCATACATCTCTACCCGAGTTTCTTTGGGCACACTATATTGAAAATCATCTACCGAAAAACTTAAAATTAGGTCAACGGCATCGGTTACTTGACCTTTTTCTGGCTTGGCTACTGGCACCACGCTTTTAAACATCGCAGGTAAAATGGTGGAAAATAGCTGGACCTGAGCCTGACCTATGCCGATATCGCGATCTGAGCGGGTCTCACTTTGTTCTATATAGCGATACTCACTAAACGCTACGGGAAAGTGGACGCCAATAGCTAACGGCATCTGATGAACAACCGGCTTGGGAAAGTTACCTTTAACATTGATCTTGGTAGAGCAGCCACTCAAGACTATTACCAAGCACATAATAGAGAGTGAAATCTGGGTAAAACTAAACTGTTCTTTGGCAAAGTATCGCCGGGCTATCGTCGTGTTATCTCTCATCTTTGCTCCTATAATTGGCAGTCACTTTACTGCCTGGGACATTTAAAGCTCAGGGCCTAAAATCATTCAGTCCGACAAATGTACCACCATTTCTATGGGTTAGTTCACGCATCAAAGTGGCAAAACGGATGCCTGTACCCTGCATATTTCGTTGGCGAATAAACTGTACTGGAAAACCGACTGCATGGATCCTAACCATTCTTTGCTCGTTGGTGTTCATTTTGTTGAGCCTGTCGATAGTATCAACAACGTGTTTAATAGAGCGGCCAGAGAACTCATCGCCAAAGACGTATAAACTGATTTTTTTGTTCTGATCGAAAAAGGTGCGTACCGCCCGCTGAATGCCTTCTACCGGACTACTGTTACTAAACGGATTCCAAGTGCGTAAGCGGGATATGATCGCTTTGCGACGCCCCGGAGTATCCGGTATCCATTGGCGCCGGTAATTGGAAAACATGTAATCACCCATATCATTCATGATTTGAATGCCCTTTACTTTGGGGTAAATGTTAAGTGTGGCTATCAGTTCATTCATCATTCTGTCCCAGCCATAGTTGAACATACTGCCAGAAGTATCAATGATAAAAATGATGTATTCGCTGTCTACCGGTATGCCACCGATAATGTCGTTTTTGCGTTTATGATCACGCCCTAGTAAGCGCTCCATTTCGTCGCTCATTTCCTGTAAAGCCAGGGTTAGTTTGCCTTTTTCTTGCTGGCTGATGGGCGCAGAGCGGGTTAACTGGGCATAACGAGTTTCTACTTTGGCCATTTTGGTTTTTAAGATCGCGAGGCGCTTTTTCTCCAGCGCAATTTGTTCATGCCTGGCGTTGAGATCTCGGTTGAATATGATGGTTTCACCGCGAATTTCAAAGAGATTTTTTTGCAGGTCGACAATCTGACCACTGAGGTGATTGGTCGAGTCTTCGAGGACCTGTGGCGCGGTGGTTTTGGTGATCATCAATAACAATACGATGGCACCAAAACCGCAGCACACCACATCCAAAAAGGATACGTTCATTTCGTTGACGCTACGTTTTGCTCTTCTGCTCATGGCCAGTCCTTGGAAGGGCTAATAAATGACCCTGCGGTGTAAGTGGCTAATTTCCAAAATGATGAAGCCGCCATGGGATCACCCTCCATAGGCCACAACATGATGTTAATGGGAATACCCGCAGGTAAGATTTCAATGGCGTTTTCAAAAAGCTCTTCACGGTCGGCCCCTGTGATGGTGTAACGTTTGGGTTTGCTTAAGCCTTGAGTCGGCAAACCATCAGTAAGCAGCATTACATTGTCAGGTAGTGGGTTAAGCTGGGCCAGCGACATAAAAGCACGTTCGAGCGAAGTGCCATTTTGTGGAATTATGTCGCGTAAGTTGAGTATCGCTTGCTCCATTTCCTGCTGATCGCCTACATCCAGCCATTTTCCCTGGGTTTCTTTAATCGCTGCGGTGACTTTGGTATTAAAAGTGTAAAGTTGATAGTGACTGTCTTTAGGGAGTTGGGCGGTTAACCACTCAATGGCGGCCAGTGCCCGTAACCATTTTGGTGAGGTGCGTTTGGTATCGTCAGACATGTTTTTACGGCGAATAACATTAACCAGTGACTCGTCGAGCATACTGGCAGAGGTATCGAGCAATACTAAAATACGCTTGCCACCAAGATGTAGACCGGTTAGATACTGGCGTTGTCCCTCACCTTCGATACGGCGTAATTCGTTGCCTTTCTTTTGTTCTTCTTCAAGGGATTTTCTCTGTTCGGTCAGGGCTTTGAGTTCTTCTTCAAGAGCTTTGATTTGCTGGTCGGTATCATCACTGTCCAGGACGATGATTTTATCTCTGACGGCGGTAATATCTTCGTTGATTCGCCGGGCGAGACCTTCGGCTTTAGCCAGCTCAATATCCAGCGCCGAAAGGGTATTTTTAATTGCTACAAGGCCCTCATCACCGTCTTTGACTTCGATTTCAAGCAGATTAACCTCAGCCCTGAGATCGAGGTTTTGTTGATCAATGTGATCGTTAACATCGTGTTTAATAATTAGAAATACCAGCGCAACCGCGCCTAAGCCGCAAGACATGATGTCAAGAAACGATAGGTTAAAGGTTGAAAATTTGCGCTTTTTACGGGCCATTACCAGTTTTTATCCTCTAATACGTTGATAAGGTTAAGGCTTTCATCGCTATGGCTGAAACCGAGCTTGTCACCACAGTTTAAGGTCGTACCATCACGGGCTTTTTCGCCGTTGATCATCAACGGGCCATTATTTAGTAACGACAATGTCAATGAGTTTGCCGCAGGTTGTAAAGCATAGTCGGCTTGTACTTTGCTATCTTGACTGATCTCAATGCCACTAGCAGTGGTTGAGATATAGATCGTTTTTGCGGTGATAGGATAAGCGTTGTTTTGCCATAACAGGTGGCTGAGACGTTGCTTAAATCCAGCGCCTTGGGCGGACGAGTCGCTAACGGGTAAACGATTAATCAGGCTAAGCTGAGTATTGTCGTGACAGATATGGCTTTGCTGCTCAAAGCTGTTTTTTGCCATGGCGTCATCTGGCACCACTATCGCATGGCTCAAACGACTACTCAACTCGGGGATTGAAGCAACACGCTCACTGATGAATAAGTTGCCCTGCGATTGAGTATGGCTAATGGCGGCTAACACCGGGTCAAATAAACCTAGGGTATGACGCATTAATGACTGACGGTTGAGTTTGATCTGTTTGTTTTGTAAGGTCAGTGAAAGTTCGTCGTCGGTCGGATTAAGCAACTGGGGCAAAATGTCGTAAAGTTGCTGTTCGGTTGCAGCATCATGCATGGGATCAAAGCGGCATTGCTGAATAAACTGACCCGTAAGGTATTTTGCCCAGTGTTGGTAAAGGCTAACTAAACCGGTGCCTGTAATAATATCGGACTCTCCGGTTTTAACTTGCCCGTCAACGCTGATCTCGCTTAGCAGACACTGATGTAGCTGGATATCTAGATACAGGTGTTTGCCGTTATTGACCTTGTCACTAATGGCTGCTAGTGCACTGTCAATCAGGCCGACCACCTTAAACGAACATTGCTGACATATACCCAATAATAAGGCCAGTTGTTCGCGACTAAAGCTGGCGGGAACGCAAAAAATGATTTGTTCACAGTGTTTGACTTGCTGGTGAAGTTCAAGCAATTGCTGGTAGGCAAAGTCCGCCGTATGACGGAATTTGGCTGAGCCATTGCTGATCGGATCAAGGCTGAGCTGATTCCAGTATTGATTAAAGCTGACCCGTGGTTGCAAGTGGGCTTGTTGCTGGGCTTGCTCGCCAAATAACACGTGTTTTTTATCGAGGGTAGCAAAACCCGAACTGGCTGCGATAGCTGACTGACCTTTTACCGTGAGGGTCAGATTGCAGTCGTTTAATGTGATCACGCCAATGGATGCAGTCATCTTGCTAATCCTTCAGCAGGTTCGACTTTTAAATGGGTTAACAGGTTGGTATCGCAATAATCCTGGGTATTTTGCACCAAACGTTCTTGCAGCAGCTGTAGTTGGTGAGAAAAGAACATGATAAAAATACTGATCACCAGCGCGATAAAGGTTGAGTTAAAGGCTACCCCTAAACTGATGGTTACGCCGACTATATCTCCTTCAACGGCTTTGTGGGCTTGCCCGAGTGCTTCACCGATGCCGCGAACGGTACCAATGAATCCAATCGACGGAATAGCCCATGCAATATAACGTACCATTGCCAGTTCACTGTCGAGTCGGTCTGATTCAGCATCACAAACATCTTTGATGGCGGTGGCTACGGCTGCCACATTGGCTGTTGCACCGAAGCGTTGCAAGGCCATTAATAGGGTGCGGGGAGCCATGAGCTTTTGCTCATGACTGGGTAAGTCCTGGATGGTTCGGCTGTATTCGCGACTGTCTTGGGGCAAAATGCTGCTGCCCGAGGATAGTTTTAATAGCTGACGAGAGAGCATGTTGCGCTCTTCAAGGGCGATGCGAGCTTTATAACCCATGATCATTAACGCCCAGAACATCAGCACAAAACAAGTTTCTTGCTCATAATCTTTTAATACCACATAAATCGAACGTTGCTGTACAAACGCTTCACCCTGGGCTTGCTTTTCGAGCTGTTGATTTAAAATAGCATCGGCATTGGGTCGTATGACGGTAACGTAGGCCGCATGAACAACAATCACCGATAGCATCAGGGCAAAGAGTTGGAATATAAATTCGGAGCCAGAGTTTCGTTTCATGGTTAATCCTTGATCATTCAGTTAAATATCTACGGGGAATGAGACCGCTAAATCTTCGGATATCGATTCAGTTGGTACAAAGTCACCCGTTGAACGTTTTTTGGGTTGTTCGGCTTTACTCGCCGCGCTATTTTTGTCATCGACAGGTTGGCTGGCCGTTTTTGCCTCAGCTTCTGTCGGCTCAGCTTTGTCTGGCTTAGCTTTTGTTGGCTCAGCTCTTATTGGCTCAGCTCTTATTGGCTCAGCAGTATCCCCCTCACCGGGTTTATCGGCTGTGGTATCAGTGACAGCAGTACT
>JBLHHD010000123.1:0-7478 GCA_047614605.1 Alteromonadaceae bacterium | reverse complement strand
ACACACACTCGATCCCTTTGCGGCTCGCTCGCGTGACTTCCATGTGAACCTTGGTGACCAGTGGACAGGTAGCGTCAAATACCTTTAGGTTACGTGCCTGAGCTTCGGCTCTGACCGCCTGAGAAACACCATGAGCGCTAAAAATAACAATTTTATCAGCGGGTACCTGATCAAGTTCATCAACAAAAACCGCACCACGGCGCTTAAGCCCTTCAACCACAAATTTATTGTGAACCACTTCATGACGCACATAAACCGGATGTTCAAACAACTCCAGCGCTCGTTCAACGATACTGATCGCCCGGTCGACCCCAGCACAAAAGCCCCGGGGGTTTGCCAATAAAATATTCATGATAAAGCTTTCCTGTATGAGTTAGACCAGATCAGGTGGGATTGATTGCCAAAATTTCGACATCAAAGGTGAGTGTTTGCCCGGCCAGTGGATGATTAAAATCAACGGTCACTGAGTCTCCATCAACAGCCCGTACAATGCCCGGCAGTTCCATCCCATTAGGCTGAGAAAAGCTGATGATAAGCCCCACCTCTGCTGGTGCATCAACCGAAAAACGACTGCGATCAACATAATGAATATTATCAGGATTAGGCATCCCAAACGCATCTAGTGGTGCCAGCTCAAAAGACTTTTGCTGATTGATGGTTAATCCGAGCAAACGCTTTTCAAAGTTATCGGTCAAACTGCCATCGCCCATCACAAAACGGGCCGGTTTGTTATTCACCCGGGTACTTTCAGCAGCGGATCCATCCGCCAGGTTAATTGAAAAGTGCATCACCACTTCACTGTTTCCGGTAACAACATCGATACTGCTATCCTCAGCGACTGTACTAGCCGCTGGATGATTATTTTCTGTCACTTAATACCTCGTTTTCTGACTCATTATCAGACGATTTACGACTACTGCTATCCGGGTTGTTAGTAAAAGCATCGAAGATCAATAAAAATGCGCCGATCGTAATGGCAGAATCAGCGACATTAAATGCCGGAAAATGCCAATTTTGATAATACACATGAATAAAATCTTCAACGTAACCATAACTCATCCGATCATACAAGTTACCCATGGCACCGCCGAGGACCAGCGAATAAGCCAACCCCAGCAGCTTGTTGGTTCGCGGGGTTTTATATAAAAACCACAACAAAACCACACTAACGACAATAGTGATCCCGGTAAAAAACCAGCGTTGCCAACCACCTGCATCACTTAGGAAGCTAAAGGCTGCCCCATAGTTATGTACATGGGTAATGTTAAACACCGGTAACAGAGGGATTTTTTCAAACAAATCCACTGAATTGATGATCCACACCTTGGTGAACTGATCAAGGACATAGATAATGGCGGTTAACCACAACCACCACAACCCAGTTTGTCTAATTGGCATCTTAGCCATTTGATCAGGCATAATAACGCGTCTCACCCTGACCTTCGATATTGGTTACGCAGCGGCCACACAAACTGCTGTTATCTTCATCTGTACCAACATCGTTGCTATAATGCCAGCAACGTTCGCACTTTTGCCCTTGTGAAGCCTGGACTTCAACCCATAGCCCTTCAATTTCAGTCGCTACTGCCTGCTCGGTCTTATCAGCAAAGGGTTGAATATCAACCTTTGAGGTGATCAAAACAAACCGCAACTCATCTTTGAGCAAGGACAACACATCGTGTAATAACTCACTGACAAATAAAGTAACGTCAGCCTGTAAAGTTGCACCTACCACTTCATCACGACGGGCTTTTTCCAGTACCCGATTAACTTCATCGCGAATTTGCAGCACCTGAGCCCAGTAGGTATCATCATAAGCACTATCTTGTGTCGATTGAGGTAAACCGTCATACCAGCTGTCTGTTTGCACGAACTCGCCTCGTTTACCTGGTAATAATTGCCAGATCTCCTCAGCAGTGAAGCTCAGTATCGGTGCCATCCAGCGCGTCATTGCCTCAGCGATATGATATAAAGCCGTTTGACAAGAACGACGAGCCAATCCATCTGACTTAGCGGTGTACTGACGGTCTTTAATCACATCAAGATAAAAACTACCCAACTCAACCGTACAGAAGTTCATCAGTTTTTGAGCCACCATATGAAATTGGTACTTATCGTAAGCCTCAATAATTTCACTTTGCAAAGTCGCCGTACGTCTGACAATCCAGCGATCAAGCTCAATCATATTTTCATCGGCAACCATATCAGTGGCGGGGTTAAAGCCACTCATGTTTGATAACAAGAAACGGGAAGTATTGCGGATACGACGGTACATATCGGCAGCACGTTTAAGAATTTCATCAGAAACCGTCATCTCAGCCGTATAATCCGCCGAAGAAACCCATAATCTCAGGATATCTGCACCGAGTTTATTCACCACCGTTAACGGGGCAATCACATTACCAATCGACTTCGACATCTTGCGACCCTGAGCATCCACGGTAAAACCATGGGTCAGCACCTGACGGTAAGGGGCAACACCATTCATAGCCACCCCAGTCATCATTGATGACATAAACCAGCCACGATGCTGATCTGAACCTTCAAGATATAAATCTGCAGTTTTAGTGAGTTCTTCCCGGGTGTCGACCACACAAGCATGAGTCGAACCGGAATCAAACCACACATCCAGAGTGTCCGTAACTTTAACAAAATCAGCGACATCATCACCAATCAACTCTTGTGGTTCGAGGTCAAACCATGCCTGAATGCCTTCTTTTTCAACCCGTACTGCCACCTGTTCGATTAACTCAGCCGAACGCGGATGCAACTCGCCGCTATCTTTGTGCATAAACAAGGCAATTGGCACACCCCAAGTACGCTGACGTGAAATACACCAATCAGGACGCCCGGCCACCATTTGTTCAATCCGGCTTTCGCCCCATTCAGGTATCCACTGGGTTTTTTTGATTTCTGCCAGTGATTTCTCACGCAAGCCTTTACTTTCCATGCTCATAAACCACTGAGGCGTTGCCCGGAAGATAATAGGCGTTTTATGCCGCCAGCAATGAGGGTAGCTGTGCTCAATGGCGTGATGATGCAATAATGAACCATGTTCTTTAAGTACCTCAATCACATGTTCATTGGCTTTGAAGACATGCTCACCAGCAAAGAATCTAGTCCCCTCAACAAACACACCGTTAGCGCCTACCGGATTGTCTACCACTAGATCATATTGTTTGCCGACGACGAAATCTTCCGGACCATGGCCCGGTGCGGTATGAACACAACCAGTACCAGAGTCACTAGTTACATGATCGCCAAGGATCACTGGCACCACACGCTCGTAAAACGGATGCTTTATCGCTGCCAATTCAAGTGACTTGCCCTTGGTATAACCCAGGGCATGATAAGTCTCGATACCATAACGGTCCATGGCATCTTTAACCAAATCCGAACCGATCACCAAACGCTCTTTACCCGCAGCGGTTTGAATCTGAACCAAGGTATACTCCAGTTTTGGACTGACCGCCACGGCTTGGTTAGCCGGTAGTGTCCAGGGTGTAGTCGTCCAGATAACAACGCTGACGGGTCCTTCACCAAGATGCCCTTGGGGGTGATCAAAACGATTAACCATATCCAACTCATCAACCGCAGTAAACTTAACATCAATTGCTGGCGATTTTTTATCCTGATACTCGACCTCAGCCTCAGCTAGAGCAGAAGCACAATCTGTACACCAATGAACGGGTTTAAAGCCTTTTAGCAGATGACCATTATCAATGATTTTACCTAATGAACGGATAATGTTGGCTTCAAAATCAAAGTCCATGGTCAAATAAGGTCTATCCCAATCAGCCTGAATACCCAGCCGGATAAAATCTGCCTTTTGCCCTGCAACTTGCTTTTTGGCGTATTCTCGGCATTTGACCCTAAACTCAGCGGCGGTAATTTTCTTTCCGGGTTTACCGTATTTTTTCTCAACCATCAATTCGATAGGCAAACCATGACAATCCCAGCCTGGAATTAACGGTGCATCAAAATCGGATAAGGTTTTAGATTTGACGATAATATCTTTTAAAATTTTGTTTACTGCGTGACCAATGTGAATATTACCGTTGGCGTACGGAGGGCCGTCATGCAAAATAAATTGAGGTTTGCCAGCCTTGGCCTTTCTGATGGCCTGGTAGAGATCTTTTTGCTGCCAATTTGCCAGCATTTGAGGCTCTCGGTTGGCTAAATTACCACGCATGGGAAACGCCGTCTCCGGCAAGTTTAAAGTTTGTTTATAATCGCTCATTAGTGCTTTTCTTCCGCCTTTGTGTAGCCTATCAAAAGTGTTTTTACTCAAAACTGTCTGTTATCACTTCAAGTGACCTGTCGTGTTCATACCGGGTCAGGCAAAAAATTGCTTGGCGTGAAGTACATCCCGCGTTATTTGCTCTTTAAGTGCCTCAAATGATTCGAACTTATGTTCATCCCGTATTTTGTGCTCCAGCACAACTTCAATTTGTTGGCCGTATATTTGTTGTGCAAAATCAAATAAATGAACCTCCAGCAATGGTACAACACCACTGACTGTAGGTCGGTGACCAATATTGGCAACCCCTTCAAACTCACCCCTGTCGGTCGTTACTCGTACGGCAAAAACCCCATCAACCGGAGAAACACCGCGTTTTAAAGCAACATTAGCGGTTGGAAAGCCAATCGTACGCCCTTTTTTGTCACCATGGGAGACTCTGCCGCTAATACTAAAGGGATGACCAAGCATTTGTTTTACTTGGTCAAAATGACCGTCAAGCAATGCCTGACGAATAGCAGTACTACTAATCCGACAATTTTCGAGACGATAACTGTCGGTATCAGTGACTTCAAAGCCATACTTTTGACCCGCTTCAACCAACATCGCAAAATTGCCTAGGCGGTTTTTGCCAAAACAGAAATCATCACCAACAATTAAATGGCGTAAGTTTAATTTTTCGACCAGCAATTGGACGATAAACGTCATCGCATCCATTGAGGCAAACGCATGATCAAATTTAACACATAATAATTGATCAACACCTAAACGGCGTAACTGTAAATACTTGTCCCTTAGCCGATATAAACGCGCTGGTGCTTTATCTTTAAGAAACAGTTCCATCGGCTGAGGCTCAAACAACATCACAGTGGACGTCACATTTAATGCTTTAGCCTGTTTGATAGTGCCTTCAATAACGCCCTGGTGGCCCTGATGAACACCGTCAAAATTACCAATCGTCAACACCGTGCCACGATGATGCGGTTTGATATTATGTATACCCCGAATAAGCTCCATTCGCTTCACTAACCGCCATTTGCCATGTCAAAAATTAAAAACGTCGGATTATACCCCGTAAGCTGTCAATAATCAGCTCCACAAGATTTAAAAAGTTTAAAAAAGCCAAAAAAAATTCATCAATCATCACATCGTTCAAAAAGCAGACAAGCGAAGATAAAGCATTTGACAAATTCAAATAAAACAGGCATATTCCTCCGCCTTATAGAATTGGGTTATAATCTTCAGGAGTTTCACATTGGCTAACAGTAAGTCAGCAAAGAAACGTGCGGTTCAGGCAGAAAAGAATCGTCAACATAATGCTAGTCGTCGTTCAATGATGCGTACTTTATTAAAAAAAGTACATGCAGCTATTGAATCAGGTAACAAAGAAGAAGCGACTATTGCTTACGCAGTGGCACTTCCAATATTAGACCGCTATGCCACTAAGGGTTTGATACACAAAAATAAGGCTTCTCGTCATAAGAGTCGTCTTAGCAGCAAAATTAAGGCTATCGTATAGTTTTTGTTTTTGTAATCAAAAAACCGCCTTTCGGCGGTTTTTTTATGTCTAAATATTGTGTTTGAGTTTATTCAAACTTTTTCAGTACTGCCGCAATCTTCTTTGGTGAAAATGGTTTGACAATAAAACCCTTGGCGCCATTTTCAATGGACTCTTTGACATTATCCACCGTACTGTGTGCAGAGATCATTACCACATTGACTCTGGGGTTTACCTCATGCAACTGCCTTAGCACCTCATTACCATCAAAATCAGGTAATTCGATATCAAGAAACACAATATCAGACTGTTCCTGTTTAAATAATCTAATACACTCACTGCCACTGGCAGCTTCTCTTACCGTGCGAACACCGAGGTGAGATAGTGTTTGACGTAAAAAACTTCGTACAGTGCTTACGTCATCGACAATCAATACAGATTGGCCTTGTTCTGTCATCGCCATATGTTATTTCCTTTGTTTAACCCTTGATTAGCCAGCTTTACCCAAATAAAGAGACAACTGCTAATTTTTATAATCGCTGTTGACCACTTTAATTTATACAATAGGATTAAGCTATGTTATTTTGACGATAGTAAGCATTCGTTTGGATATAAACGCAAAATAATCATGGCCACTGAATTAAAACGGCAAACACTAAACACTGACAAAACGGTCAAACCCAAGGGGCAGAGGGTAATCAAAAAGACCCTGCAGGTGTTAATCTGTTTAGTATTCATCAGCTTCATTATCGCCCCGAAACCCCAATTGATCGTCTATAAAAAGCTCAACCTGGTGGCACAAAGTATCTATCTGCCCGGCTGGTTTGGTACTGACGGAAAGTTTCTCGACTCAAGCCAGCGAGTTATTATCAACAAATCGCTGGGGGTGATTTATCTGTGTTATGCCAAGGGAGAGTGTAACCGTTATCAGTTCATCGAACAAAAAGGGTTATTTGCCGCACTGGATCATTACCGTCATAACAATCAGTGATAGCCGTGAATTAATACGATTGCTATCAGCGGCTAAACAGACCGGTGGACCACCCGCTTTATCAGCAAATACCCCCCGGACAGGGTGATTATAGCCCCAAGTAAGTCGGGCACAATCCCATCAACCCGGGTTGCGCCGAGGATACCGGCTATGACCCAAAAAAATGGTTTTAGTTCGTACCACTCGGGTCTGGAGTCATGTTCATCCCGACGTTTGTAAATAGTATCTTTACGGCGGTTATTTGAGCGTAATATCCACATAATGGACCCCGCAAGGAAAAAACATACCCCGGATAGTGAACTCAGCCAAGACCCTAGCACAGCCATAATCCCAAGCCCCAAAGTCATACATAGATAGGGCATTGATTCGTACAGCGGTTTAGGTAAAGTGTTTAGCTGGCGATAAACCGGGGGTTTAAGCCGGGATTGATGTTGAGAATTAGAATAAGAATTAACGGACGGTTTGACAGACATCTGGCATCTCCTTTGCTTTTGATTGATCACCCCTTCATGGCAACCGACAACAACCGACAACAACCGATCACCAGTCAACTATAGACAACTTTTTTGCCAATACAAGCCAGCGATTCATTTGCTGGCGTTAAGTAACTGTTTGCTCAGTTCAATACTTTGACGAATTAACGCAATATTACTGATAATGTCGTCGATGATATAACTTTCCACACAGGGCTGTGGACCCTCTTCAATACTGGCTAACAGCGAATCCAACATAAGTTCTTTGACATTCAT
>JBLHHD010000122.1:0-7504 GCA_047614605.1 Alteromonadaceae bacterium | reverse complement strand
TCGGCTGGTGTTTCGGGCAGGTAGGCCAGTACTTTTGCGCCGTATTGATGGTATTTGTCGACTACTTTGGGCTGTAACAGTTGATAACCTTTAAAATAGGGGGTGACTGAGTAGATGGTTGATGGGTTTATTCCCCCTAAAAAGGGCACCTTGCACAAGACTGAAAACCCGGCTCGTCTGCATTGTCGCTCTGTGGCAAAGCAATTGGCTTGAGGGAATATCCTTAGCAACTCTTGTTGCTGGGCATCATCCCATAGCAAAAAGATGGTTTTTTCAAAATCGATTTTACAGCGCGACAGTAACTCAATTACCGCAAAACCGTTTTCGGGTTTAATATCAAATACATGCCCCAAAGTGCTAAAGGTTGCCATAAACTCATCAAAAAATAGCAGGTTTGCACCCTGTTTAAGGTTTAACCTAGTTAACTCTTTACGGGTGCTGGCGGATACATCAACAGGTATATCACCCGTGCGGCTGAGGGTTTGGTCGTGAGACAAGATAATATGACCGTCTTTGGTTGCTCTGAGATCGGTTTCCAAATAATCAAAACCCGCCTGCATTGCAGCATCAAAAGCGGGCAGGGTGTTTTCATCGGCGTTTTGACATAAACCCCGATGGCTGATCCATTTTGCTGTCATCGGTGTGTCAGGGGTTTTTGCTCCACTAACGACGGTTGGGGTCTTTTGACCGATAAAGAGGGGATGGTGATCGCCACTTTTATACCTTTACCCTTCGTGCTGGTCAGTTTGATGGTGCCATGGAGTTTGTCGACGACAATATTATGTACGATACTGAGGCCCAGGCCGGTGCCACCATTATTTCGTTTGGTGGTAAAAAACGGGTCCATTACTTTGAATAATATATTCTCAGCAATCCCCACTCCATTGTCCTGGTATTGAATTTTAATGGCTTTACCGACCTTTCCTGAGAGCTGGATATCAATGATGCCATCGGTTTTATCTTCAAGACCATGGATGATGGAGTTGGAAATAAGGTTGGCAATAATTTGTGATAAGGCACCGGGATAAGTATAAAATGAGCAATCTGATTCACTATTGAGATTGACTTTAACCCCGGCTTTTTTAATCTTGGGGTGAAGGCTCTGAATAATATCCTTGAAATAATCGAGCAAACCGATGATCCGGGGTTTTTCACTGATCCGGTCAACACTCACCTGTTTGAAGCTTTCGACTAAATGGGCCGCTGATTTGAGGTTGTTAAAGGTAATGTCCAGTCCTTCACGGGTTGAGGTCAGGTAGGTTTTTAAACCCCGTTTGGATAATGTATTTGAGTTTAAGACGTCGAAAAAATTCTCGGTTTGTTGCAGCATATAAGTGGTAGCTGTAATACCAACACCGATGGGGGTATTGATTTCGTGGGCGACACCGGCGACCAAGCGGCCCAGTGAGGCCAGTTTTTCTGAATCAAACAATTGGCGCTGAACTTCTTTTTTCAGGGTAATGTCAAACATCCAGTACAAAATGCAATCTTCATTTTCAAAGTGAATCTTGTCCCAGGAAAGGTAACACCAAAAGGGGTTACCCAGAGAGTTTTTGAGCTGAACTTCTCTGGCTTTAACGCTGCCGTTTTTTGCAAAGGTATCGACAAAGGTGGCTCTTTGCTCTGGAGATATCCAGCAATTTTGCGCCGAATACCCCAGTACGTCACCCCGGCTATTAAACCCGAGTAGTTTGGCACCGCAACTGTTGATCCAGCGAATGGAATGATCCTCTGCGGTGGTGATCCCTATACCTACCGGGCTTGTCTCTAATATCTCAATCAGTTTGTCGGAAGTTTTAATTGCGTCTTGTTGGGCACCAACCAGCTCTGAAACATCATTGTAGGTGATCACGTAACCCATTGGCACGGGGGTGCCAATGATTTCGACTACTTTTTCATTGCTTAATACCCGGCGATAGTGGATGGGGCTAAAGGCACAAACCCGCTCTAGTTGAGCGCGCTCTCGTTGTTCGTTACCTTTGCCTTGGTCAGGATCACTATGATGAGCCGAGCCAACAAACAGCGATTCGATATCAGCACCGGGCTTGGCTGAGTCAGGGTTAACGGCCATCAATTCAATAAAAGGTAGGTTACACACCACCAGTTGGAACTTTTTGTCATACAGGGTGACACCGTGGTGAATGCTTTCGACGACTGCATCGCGTTCTTTTTCTTTGGCTTTACGTACGGCACCGGCAAGAATTTGGCCGCTTTTCTGTTCTCGCTGAAACACTTCAAACATACTACTCATTAATCCCATCAACACACACAGGTAACCGCCGATTTTTACTACATGGGCCAAATCGAAATATAAATCAAATACGTGGGTAGACCTTGCCATATAAATAGCCTGTCCGATGGTGCTAAAAATCAGCGCATAAACCAGCCAGTGTTCGAATGAGTCGGTACGCCATTTGCCTTTGGTCAGATAACCATACAAGGCAATAGTAAAAAATACGCAGGGGACCAAATCGGCAGGTCGCTGAAACAGCATATCAGCGTTATAAGCGGGTGGCAGGGGAGCAAAAGCAAAAAAGCAGAATACGGCGACGGTAAATAATCCGCCAATGATAAATAGGGCCCGCTCAAATCGATGATAATCGTCATCGGGATGAAAGTTAACCTTCCATAACAACCAGCTCATAAACAGGAAAATAGATAACAGTTGGCGCGAAGCCAGCCAGCTCCAGGGGATAAGGGCGGGCAGATTTGATGGCATATAAGGTTTGAAGTATTCGGAGGTGACTATGCCATGATACCCATCAAGCAAGAAAGTGCCAATAAAGCCACAGCCGATCATCAAGTAAATAATATCTTTGCGAGTGGTATATCTCAAAGTCGCCATGATACCTACAAACAGGGCCAGTACGGTGGCGATAACTTCAAGTAAGGTGTGTAGCTGAACACTGCCTGAGCCGTTAATGCCTTGCAATGAAACAGCTGCCATCAATAACACTATGGCGAGCACCCAATATTTGATATGTCGGGTATTATTGTTAGTGATTGTATCGGTACTGTTCAGAGGGATCTCAGCAAATCCCAGTTCTGGTTGTCTACTCATTGTATTTCCCTAAAGCAATAAGACTTGTAGCAGTTTGCAAAGAATACCGCAAAACGACGGGGGGTAAAAGTGTTTCTAATCCCAAAAGGGGTTAAATGCGGTGATAAAGACGAATATCACGATCAAATGTGAAGTTAAGCACGACTTTGTTAATCGTTGTTAATTTTTGATCAGAAAAAATGCCATAAAAACAAAACCCACCAAGGCAAATGAATCACCATGATGGGTTTTTTTAGGTGGTTTATGTAAAGGTTAAAGCTTCTACAATGACTAATTAACGGTCTTTAGGCTTGACAAAATCACGTTCGGCTTCACCAGTATATAACTGACGGGGACGACCAATTTTATGACCTTTTTGACTTACCATTTCATCCCAGTGTGAGATCCAGCCAACAGTTCGCGACATGGCAAATACCACAGTGAACATGTTCATTGGAATACCAATGGCTTTTAAGATGATCCCCGAATAGAAGTCTACGTTAGGGTAAAGTTTCTTTTCGATGAAATACGGGTCTTCAAGGGCGACTTTTTCCAATGCCATAGCGACGTCAAGAAGCGGATCTTTAATGTTCAGCTCTAATAATACTTCATGACAAGTTTGACGCATGATGGTGGCGCGTGGGTCATGGTTTTTGTAAACCCGGTGACCAAAGCCCATCAAACGGAATGAGTCACTTTTATCTTTGGCTTTATTGACGTATTCGTCAACTCGGTCAACTGAACCAATTTCTTCAAGCATTTCAAGACAGGCTTCGTTGGCACCACCATGTGCAGGTCCCCACAAAGATGCAATACCGGCTGCGATACAAGCATAAGGATTAGCACCGGAAGAACCGGCTAAACGAACAGTTGACGTTGAAGCGTTTTGCTCGTGATCGGCATGTAAAATAAAGATACGATCCATTGCTTTGGCAAGGATAGGATTGACATTGTACTCTTCAGCCGGTACTGAAAACATCATGTGCAGGAAGTTTTCGGCATAGGAGAGGTTATTTCTTGGATAAACAAAAGGTTGACCAATACTGTACTTGTAAGCCATTGCCGAGATGGTCGGTAATTTGGCTATCAGGCGGTGCGTACTGCGGGTTCTTTGTTCTGCGTCATCAATATCCAAATCATAGTGATAAAAAGAAGACATCGCGCCAACAATTCCACATAACATCGCCATTGGGTGTGCATCATGTTGAAACCCTTGGAAAAAACGGGCCAAATTTTCATTTACCATGGTGTGTTCGGTAATGTCACGTTCGAACGCCACGTATTCATCTTTTGACGGTAATTTTCCTTCCAGTAATAAAAAACACAGTTCGAGGTAGTTAGACTGAGTAGCCAGTTGATCGATGGGATAACCGTGATGCAATAACACCCCTTTACCACCATCAATAAAAGTAATGGCTGACTCACATGAGGCGGTAGCCATGAAACCCGGGTCATAAGTAAAGTGTCCGTGCTGGCCTAACGCTCTGACGTCGATTACGTCGCTACCCATGGTGCCTTTAAGGATCGGTAGTTCAAATGGCTCCATACCATCTATATGTACGGTTGCCTTTTTATCTGCCATTCGGTTTGCTCCTGGTTGATTTGACTGGTTAGTAGTGAATCATTATGCATTTATTAATGCATCATTTTGCACAGCGAGTTATTTTACCTTTAAACCCCCGGCAAAAGTCAATTGAATTAAGCAATACTAGTGTAATTGCCTGACATTAATCAAATATTACGGATCTATCGACTAAAAAACAGTCGCAAGTGGCTGGAAATAAACAAAAATTGTAAATTGTAAATTGACTACAGCAACTATATAATACGGCATGTGTTAAAAGTGTAATGAATTATTACTTTAGTCGTAATTGAGCTAGAGTGTAGTAATTGCCAAGTTTTTTGGCAACTGTCATATAACTAATAATCAGGCCATCATGGCTAAAAGTGGGCATCTAATACCGTGAAAAAACAAAGACCAGTAAATCTCGTTGATTTTAAAACGTTCGATTTTCCTGCGTCAGCCAAAGCTTCAATCCTCCATCGTGTCACCGGCATAGCAATGTTGTTTGCTATGGCTTTTGTCGTGTGGGCATGGGCTGAATCTTTAAGCTCGCCAGCAGGTTTCAACTTCATCAGTGATATCATGACTTCATTTATCGCTAAATTTATAGCTTGGGGCACAATTGTGATGTTGTCCTACCATTTACTTGGTGGTGTCCGTCATATGTTTATGGATATGGGTTACGGCGAAGAGATTAAGTCTGGCAATGCCAGCGCCAATTTCATTATGGTTCTTTGGGTCATTATCTCATTAGCAGCAGGAGCATGGTTATGGATGTAAATCAGGCGTCACTCAAACGTAATGGTATTCAGGATTTTATTTCACTGCGGGCTACAGGCGTTATCCTGACTTGTTATGTACTTTGTATTACCGGATTCTTTGTGACTACTCCTGATGTGACTTATGACATCTGGAAAGGTATGTTCTCTGGTATGGCAATGAAAATTTTCACTTTATTAGCGCTGGTTTGTGTCTCTATTCACGCTCGTATTGGTATGTGGCAGGTCGCCACCGATTATATTAAAAACACCAAAGCACGAGCGGTTTTGCAGTTTTTTGTCAGTGTTCTGTCCTTTGTGTATGTGGCAGCCGGATTATTTGTTTTGTGGGGTGTGTAAGTGACTGTTTCTGTTCGCGAATTTGATGCCGTTGTCATTGGTGCTGGTGGTGCAGGTATGCGCGCTGCTTTGCAGATCACCGAGTCAGGCAAGTCTTGTGCTTTATTGTCCAAGGTTTTTCCAACTCGTTCTCATACGGTATCTGCTCAGGGTGGTATCACGGTAGCCCTCGGTAATGCCCACGAAGATCACTGGGAAGAGCATATGTACGATACGGTCAAAGGCTCCGATTTTATCGGTGACCAGGACGCTATCGAATACATGTGTAAAACAGGTCCTGAGTCAGTTATAGAGCTGGAAAAAATGGGTCTACCTTTCTCCCGTTTTGAAGACGGAACTATTTATCAACGCCCGTTTGGTGGTCAGTCAAAAAACTTTGGCAAAGGCGGTCAGGCTGCTCGTACAGCAGCGGCAGCAGATAGAACAGGTCATGCCCTGTTGCATTTGTTGTATCAACAAAACGTTAAAAACAAAACCGAAGTGTTCAGTGAATGGTACGCACTTGATCTGGTGAAAAATTCAGATGGTGCGGTAGTCGGTTGTACGGCTATTGACATTGAAACCGGTGAAATCTCTTACTTTAAATCTAAAGCCGTGGTATTAGCCACAGGCGGCGCCGGACGCATTTACGCATCAACCACCAACGCCTTTATCAATACCGGCGATGGTGTTGGTATGGCATTACGTGCTGGTGTGCCGGTCCAGGATATCGAAATGTGGCAGTTCCACCCGACGGGTATTGCGGGTGCAGGTGTACTGGTTACCGAAGGTTGTCGTGGTGAGGGCGGTTATCTGCTTAATAAAGACGGCGAACGTTTCATGGAACGTTATGCACCAAATGCTAAAGATTTGGCCTCTCGTGATGTGGTTGCCCGTTCAATGATGACTGAAATCCGCGAGGGTCGTGGTTGTACTGATGGTCCTTGGGGAGTGCATCTTAAACTTAAATTGGATCACCTCGGTAAAGAAGTGCTCGATAAGCAATTACCTGGTGTTGGTGAGCTGGCTCAAACTTTTGCTCACGTTGATACTTCTAAAGAACCTATTCCGGTTATTCCAACCTGTCACTATATGATGGGGGGTATTCCAACTAATGTTGATGGTCAGGCAGTTGGCATTGATGCGCACGGCAAAGATATGATTGTTGAAGGTCTGTTTGCCTGTGGTGAAATTGCTTGTGTATCAGTGCATGGTGCTAACCGTTTAGGCGGTAATTCACTGCTTGATTTGGTGGTCTTTGGCCGCGCAGTAGGGCTTCACTTGGGTAAAACCCTTGATGAGAGCGACCTTAAAGATGCAACCGATGATGAGATTGAATCTTCATTAACCCGGATGAAACGTTGGGAAAACTCAACACCGGGTCAAGGTGAAGATCCTGCCCAAATCCGTAAAGACTTGCAAAACTGTATGCAGCTTAACTTTGGCGTGTTCCGCGAAGGTAAAGCAATGGCAGAGGGGCTGGCCGAATTAAAAGAAATTCGTGAACGTCTTAAACATGCCCGTCTGGACGATAAGAGCAGCGACTTTAATACTCAGCGGATCGAATGCCTGGAGTTAGACAATCTGATGGAAACGGCTTATGCAACGGCTGTTGCGGCAAACTACCGTAAAGAAAGTCGTGGTGCTCACAGTCGCTTTGACTTCCCGGATCGTGATGATAAAGAGTGGTTGTGCCATTCTGTCTACAATCCGTCAAATGAGTCGATGAGCAAGCGGGATGTCAATATGGCACCTAAATACCGCGAGGCATTTCCGCCTATAGCAAGAACTTATTAAGGAGCA
>JBLHHD010000121.1:0-7540 GCA_047614605.1 Alteromonadaceae bacterium | reverse complement strand
TAAAACGGCGATCGCCTAAGGCGTGGTGATCAAACATCAATCCGGGAAACCAGCTTAACAAAGACGATCCATCATCTGCCAACGGGCGAATGCCTTGTAACGCCAAATTATGAATGGTGTAAACCGTGTGGATTGATTTAAGTTGTTGATATTGTGGATCATACGCCCGCAATACGGCCACCATTGCGGTATGCCAGTCGTGCAGGTGTAAATTGTCGATATGACCAAAACAGCCACTGATGATGGCCTTGGCAACCGCGCTGCTAAACAGTGCGAACTTGCTGGCATCAGTGGCAAAAGGGCGGTTAGAGGGATCATCGCAGTAGATTTTTCCGGGGCCGCCTATACCAAATAAAGGGTGCTCTAACACCCATTGAGTGACATTGGTTTGGCTGGTTTTACTTGGCACCTGATACAACTCAACGGTTTGTTGAACGCCGCCAAAGGAGACGCTTAAGCTGCTGATAAAACGACTGCCGGGCAAGCGTGAAAAAGCCTGATAGCCGGGGATCACAACATCAACCTGGTGGTCGATTTGAGCCAGTGCCGCAGGAATATCCCGCACCACATCACCAATTCCACCGACTTTACCACCGGGTAACGCATCGTTTTCTGCCGCAACCATCAGAATTTTCATTAATTAAACCTTCCTCTTAAAATAGCTTTACGTAATAACATCAGGCGCAGTACGCCCGGTAAACTGTTTGATACCAGCAAGGGTATCCGCCGCTTCAATCAACTGAGCTAACGCTTGTTGGGTGTCTTGACCCAGTTTGTCTGACTCATTATAAAAACAATCCAGATACACCCGTAAAGTCGCCCCTTGGGTGCCCGTGCCTGACAAACGAAATACCATTCGGCCCCCATTATTAAGGTAGATACGAATGCCCTGCATTGAGGTTTCGCTGCCATCCACCGGATCGCTGTAGTGAAAATCATCAGCCGATTCAACCACTAATCCGCTGAACTGCTGACCTTTAAGCGTAGGCAGTTTGTTACGTAGCTGAAAAATCATCTGCTGAGCTTTTTCACTGTCGACACCTTCATAATCGTGACGGGTAAAGTAATCACGACCATATTCAGCCCAGTGATCTTCACTGATTTTCTGTACAGATTGTTGCTTGACGGCGATCAGGTTGAGCCAAAATAATACAGCCCATAAACCATCTTTTTCACGCACATGATCAGAGCCTGTGCCAAAGCTTTCTTCACCACACAGGGTGATTTTGCCGGCATCTAGCAAGTTGCCGAAAAATTTCCAGCCAGTAGGGGTTTCATAACAGTCAATCCCCAGCTTTTGAGCCACCCGGTCGGGGGCTCTGCTAGTAGGCATTGAACGGGCTACACCGCTGATGCCTTTGGCATAACCGGGTATCAGGTGAGCGTTGGCGGTTAAAATCGCCAGACTGTCACAAGGGTTGACGTAAAAGTTATTGCCCAACACCATGTTACGGTCGCCATCACCATCAGAAGCGGCACCAAAATCGAGGGACTTCTCACCTTGTAACAAGGCTACCAGTTCGTGAGCATGAACCAGGTTTGGATCCGGGTGACCGCCACCAAAGTCAGTTAGCGGCACGGCATTGATTACAGTTCCGGCAGGTGCGCCAAGACGGTTTTGTAAAATTTCGATGGCATAAGGGCCGTTAACGGCGTGCATGGCATCAAAACACATTTTAAACTGACCGTTGCTGAGCAAAGTGCGCATTTTATCAAAGTCAAAAATCTTGGCCATCATGTCGGCATAATCAGTTACCGGGTCGATGATCTCAATTTGAGTGTCCATTAAGGTATGGCTACTTAGTTGGCTTAAATCGATTTCATCACCGCTGGTGCTCCGATAAGAGTTTGTGCTCAGATAATGATTAATGGTGTGGGTTTGCTGATAAATAGCATCAGTGAGCTTTTCAGCTGCCGGGCCACCGTTTTGACCATTAAACTTAATTCCAAAGTCACCGTTTGGTCCGCCGGGATTGTGGCTGGCCGATAAAATAATCCCGCCACACGCCTGTGTTTTTCGGATCACACAAGAGGCCGCCGGGGTAGATAAAATACCGTCCTGACCGATCAACAAACGGCTAAAACCGTTGGCACAAGCCATGCGAATGATCACCCCAATGGCTTCTTTGTTGTAATAACGACCATCGCCGCCAATGATCAGGGTTTTGCCCTGACACGGGGTAAGCGTATTAAAAATGGCCTGCACAAAGTTTTCGAGGTAACCGGGTTGCTTAAACTCGGTGACTTTTTTACGCAAACCGGAAGTACCGGGTTTTTGCCCTGCAAAGGGTTTTGTTTTGATGTTTTGCACTGCCATCTAATTTTGCCTTAACTCACTTAACTATTCGTTATTATCGCTGTCCAAGCATACTACGAGTCACTAAAACGACACCTTTGTCGGTGACCCGGTAGCCATTACGTTTATCATCTTCGTGATCAACACCAATCACAGTACCATCTGGGATATGACAACCCCGGTCGATAATGGCTTTGACAATTGTACAGTGAGAACCGATAACTGCCTCTGGCAATACCACTGATTCTCTCACTTCGGTGTAGGCGTTGACCCTGACGTTGGAGAATAATAAGGTTTTTCGTAAGGTAGCACCAGAGACAATACAGCCGCCAGAGATTGTAGAGTCTACTGCCATGCCGCGACGCTCGTCATCATCAAAGACAAACTTGGCCGGTGGCAACTGCTCCTGATAAGTTAAAATTGGCCAATTTTGGTCATAAAGGTCAAGGGCAGGTTCCACCGAAACCAATTCCATATTGGCTTCCCAAAATGAGTCAAGGGTGCCGACATCGCGCCAGTAAGGGCGTTCACCGGTTTTTTCATCACGAAATGGTGAAGCAAATACTTTATGCTCTTTAATAATGCTGGGAATAATATCATTACCAAAGTCATGGCTAGAATTAGGGTTGGCGGCATCTTTTTCAAGCTGCTTAAACAAAAATTCGGTAGTGAAAATATAGTTACCCATCGACGCTAGTGTCAGTCCTTCTTGACCTGGAATAGGGGTTGGGTTGGCGGGTTTTTCATCAAAACCAACGACCCGGCTGTTTTCATCAACACTGAGAACACCAAAAGCACCAGCCGCTTCTTCGATCGGCACCTCAAGACAGGATACCGTCATATCAGCGTTATTTTTAACGTGCTCAGCCAGCATCGTGCCGTAGTCCATTTTGTAAATGTGATCGCCCGAGAGGATCATCACGTATTTAGGGTTTTCGGAGCGGATTATATCCAGGTTCTGAAAAACCGCATCGGCAGTACCTTGATACCAGTCTTGAGAGTTACGCTGCGAGGCGGGTAAAATCTCGATAGATTCACCAATTTCTCGTCTAAAGTGAGTCCAGCCGCGCACCATATGACGAATTAGCGAGTGAGCTTTATACTGGGTCAGCACACCAATACGGCGAATACCCGAGTTGATGCAGTTGGACAATGGAAAATCAATAATGCGAAATTTACCGCCAAAATACAGCGCCGGTTTGGCTCGCCACTGAGTCAGTTCGTGCAGTCTTGAGCCACGTCCACCTGCGAGTATAACTGCAAAGGTATCTTTAGTTAAGCGACTGATATAACGCGGGTTTTGCTCTGCGTTGCCCTTGTTGTTATCGTCTGTGGATGCTGTGTCGGTATTTAAATCAACCATGGTAATGCCTCATTCTTGGTTATCAGCTTTGCTGCTTCAATTATTTATAAAATAGGGAGGGGTTATAAACCCCAAATTTCTTCACTGTATTGGCTGATGGTTCGGTCGGAGCTAAAGCGCCCGCTGGCAGCCGTGTTGATAATACTCATACGGGTCCATCCATCCACATCCTGATAAGCTTTGGCTACCGCTTGCTGGGCGTCGATATACCCCCTAAAATCGGCAGCTGTCATCCAGGCATCATCATTACTGGTAATAGATGCCAATACCGGGTCAAAAATACCCGGCTCAAACAGGTTAAAGTGACCACTTTGCAGTAATAACATGACTTGTTTAAAATCCTTGTCACCGTCGATAATCGCTTGCGGGTTGTAATGTTTGCGTGCTTCGTCCACTTCATGGGCTTGCAGGCCAAACAAGAAGAAGTTGTCTTCACCTACCGCTTCGCGTATTTCGATGTTAGCACCGTCCATGGTGCCGATGGTCAATGCACCATTCATCATGAATTTCATGTTGCCGGTGCCCGAGGCTTCCTTACCTGCGGTCGAAATTTGCTCAGACAAGTCGGTACCCGGGCAAATCACTTCCATGGAGGTGACGTTGTAGTTGGGCAAAAAGGCCACCCGTAACCAAGGTTGTGCCCGGCTATCGTTGTTGATGACGCTAGCCACGTTGTTAATTAATTTAATGACGGTTTTAGCCATGGCATAACCGGGTGCTGCTTTGCCGCCAATCAATACGCAGCGGGGCTGCATACCTTCTACATCATCGCGTAAAATACGCTCATACAGGTGAATGACGTGTAACACATTAAGCAACTGGCGTTTGTATTCGTGAATCCGTTTAACCTGCACGTCAAAGAGCATATTGGGATCGAATGTCACTCCACATTTTTCTTCAACCAAGCTGACCAAACGGGTTTTGTTGGCGTGTTTGACTTGTTGCCATTGCTTTTTAAAGGCTTTTTTAGTGGCAAACGGGCGTAACTTGGCAATTTGGTCAAAATCGGTGATCCACTTGTCGCCAATCGTGTTGTTGATAAGGTCCGTTAAATCGCTGTTACAATGGGCCAGCCAGCGGCGTGGGGTGACACCATTGGTTTTGTTGTTAAATTTCTCAGGCCATAATTGATAAAATTCGTTGAACAACCCTTCTTTTAACAGCTGGGTATGTAAAGCCGCCACGCCATTAACCGAGTGACTACCGATGATAGCCAGATGAGCCATCCGTACTTGCGGGTGGTGGCCTTCTTCGATAATCGACAAACGGTTTTGCTTGGCGGTATCGCCAGGCCACTTTTGGGTGACAACCATTAAAAAGCGGGCGTTGATTTCGTAAATAATATTGAGTAAACGAGGCAACAATTGCTCAAATAATGCCACTGGCCACTTTTCGAGGGCTTCTGGCAACAAGGTATGGTTAGTGTAACTCATGGTGTTACGGGTTATGTCCCAGGCTTCATTCCAACTCACCTGATGTTCGTCCATTAACAGGCGCATTAATTCGGCCACTGCAATGGTGGGGTGGGTATCATTTAGCTGAAAGCCATTTTTGGCGGCAAAATTGCTGAAATCACTGCCGTTTTTGCTCACCCAGCGGTGTAACACATCTTGCAGGCTGGCTGAGGCCAAAAAGTATTGCTGACGTAAACGCAACTCTTTACCACTTTCGCTGGCATCATTAGGGTACAGTACCATCGTGATTTGTTCGGCTAGGTTTTTGTTGGCAACCGCTTCGGTGTAACTACCGGCATTAAAATCGTCAAGGTTAAACTCGTCGGTCGCCTCGGCTTTCCACAACCTTAAGGTATTGACCGTTTCGTTACGATAACCCGGAATTGGCACGTCATAAGGGACTGCCAGCACATCTTGAGTGTTAACCCAGCGAGTACGTTGTTCGCCCTGATGATCGGTGTAATACTCACTGTGACCAAAAAACTTCACCCGACGGGTATTTTCCGGGCTTTCAATTTCCCATGGATTGCCATCACGCAACCAGTGATCCGGGTATTCGACCTGATGGCCGTTTTCAATTTTTTGATGGAACATACCGTATTCATAACGGATGCCGTAGCCGGTGACCGGTAACTGCAAGCTGGCGCAGCTATCTAAAAAACAAGCGGCGAGGCGGCCTAAACCGCCATTACCTAAACCGGCATCGTGCTCTTCGGCGACCACTTCTTCGAGGCTGCTGCCATATTGTTTAAGTGCCTGAGCGACCGACTCTTCGAGGTCGAGGTTGATCACTGCATTGCTTAGTGCCCGGCCCATTAAAAATTCGAGTGAGATATAGTTAATTCGTTTGGGGTCTTGTTCGACATAGCGGTCGCGGGTTGCTCTCCAGCGCTCAACTAAGCGGTCGCGTACTGTCAGGGCCAGCGCATTAAACAAATAACGATGCGAGCCGTCAATGTCATCACGGCCAAGGGTCAGACTAAAGTGACGATTTAAATCGGCACCCACTTGTTCTTCATCCATTTTTAGCGGGGTGACGGTAACATTTTCCGGATTAATTTTGGTGTATTCATTCACGGTTGGATATTCCTGTTTTTTTTTGAGCTGCAAAGAACATTCACTGAACGTGCTGGCAGGCTAATGGTTGCTTCGCTGCCAAGTTGCTCACTAAGGGGAGTGCCTGTGCTTTGTGTGGTATCGACCAGCCATTGCCAGCCGCGCCCTGTATTGTCATTAGGTAAATAAAAACGATGTTGCTTGTCGCTGGCATTAAATATCACCAGTACGTAACTACGCTTAGCATCCTCTATAGGGCCTGACAATAAATAGCCCAATTGCTGATTATGATGTTCTTGCCAGTGTTCATCACGCATCGGCTGACCGTCAGAGTTTAACCACACCAAGGTGGCATCGTTTGGGGTCTGCTGAGTGTGAATGTAATTTTGGTGGTGTAATACCGGATGCTCACGACGCACCTTTAATAATAGACTGACAAACGCCTGCATGTCAGTGCTATTGGCAGCGGGGTCGCTGTTTGACCAGTCAATCCAGTTGATCGCATTATCCTGACAATAAGCATTGTTATTGCCTTGTTGGGTGCGACCGCTTTCGTCGCCAGCAGTGAGCATTGGTACACCTTGTGACAACATTAAGGTCGCCAGCAAATTACGCTGTTGTTGTTGACGCGCCAGATTGACCTGCGGGTCATCAGTAGGGCCTTCTACGCCAAAGTTTTCACTTAAGTTTTCGCGGTGGCCATCGGCATTATTTTCACCATTGGCCTGATTATGACGGTGCTGATAACTCACCAAATCGCGCAAGGTAAAGCCGTCATGACTGGTAATAAAATTAATCCCGGCATCTGGACGACGGCCATTGTGTTCAAAAATATCACTTGAGCCGTGTAAACGCCGGGCAAAAGTGGCTAACTGGCCGGGTTCATTGCGCCAGAAGCGGCGAATAGTATCTCGGTATTCGTCATTCCATTCGCTCCAACTGGCGGGGAAACTGCCCAGCTGATAACCGCCGGGGCCAATATCCCAGGGCTCGGCAATTAGTTTGACCTTCGCTAACTGCGGGTCTTGAGCAATTGCTTGTAAAAATGCTGAACGGGGGTTAAAACCGTTAATTTCGCGGCCCATCACTGAGGCTAAATCAAAGCGAAAGCCGTCAACGCCCATTTCAGTTGCCCAATAACGCAGGCTGTCCATCACTAGGCGCATCACCTGAGGATGGCTGACGTTAAAGGTATTACCACAGCCGGTATCATTAACATAATAACGGTGTTGCTCGGCCTGCAAGCGGTAATAGGAGGCATTATCGATGCCTTTAAAGCTTAATGTTGGCCCGAGGTGATCGCTCTCGGCGGTATGGTTATAAACCACATCCAAAATCACTTCGATATCCGCCTGATGAAAATCATCCACC
>JBLHHD010000120.1:0-7573 GCA_047614605.1 Alteromonadaceae bacterium | reverse complement strand
CGCTAAAATTAAGACCAAAATAGCCGGAATTAACAATACCGGTGAGATATTAAAATGCTCTTGAAGGGTTGAAGTGATCGCTTCAATTTTTTCAAACGAAGCCTGTTCGCTGCCAATCACAAAAAAACCCACTACGATGTAAATGATTAAGGCAATTAGCATTGCCGGTATTGTCGTGGGCATCATATTACGAATATGATCAAACAAATTAACCCCGGTTACCGCCGGAGCCAAATTGGTGGTATCAGACAAAGGCGAGATTTTATCACCAAAAAATGCACCGGATACTACCGCACCAGCCGTCCAGTATGCGGGAATATCAAACCCAGCCCCAATCCCCATTAAAGCCATGCCAATGGTGCCAACTGTTCCCCATGATGTCCCTAAAGAAATGGAGACCACCGCGCACAGTATCATGCTGGCCGCCAAAAAGATTTCTGGCGAGAGTATTTTTAATCCGTAATAAATTAACGTGGGCACGGTGCCACTAGCGATCCAAACACCGATGATCATGCCAACGGTGATCAGTACAGACACAGAGGGCATCGCAACGTGAATAACATGAAAAATGCCTTTTTCGATTTCGCTCCATTTCATTCCCTGTGATATCCCTACCAAGGCGGTAATTGCCAAACCAATGGCTATCGGAATATGGGGGGTAAAGTCCTTAAAATAAAATAACTGAGTGCCAAGCAAAATAAGCGTTAGCACGACTGGCGTCAAAGCCAGCAATAAGCTGGGTTTCGGATGTTCTGTGTCTGTCATTTAAGTACCTTGTTATTATCGGCTCTGTGGCCATTTTATGATCCGGCTCATTGTAGCAGCAACAGTTGGGTTTTTCGACGCTGGCATAGGGATCAATAATAAACGGCAAATATAACCCTACCGACTTTGCTAGTTTGGTCGTTTTATGGCAAAGTTCGTTTTTTTAAGATAGCCATTAACCTGACAGGGATCATCATGTCCAAAAAAATAGTTGCCGCCGCCATTATTATCGCTGGAGGGGCTGCCACAGTTCCTTTTTATCTGAGCGGTTACTTTGCTGCCAACGTGATGAACGAATATACCGCATTGGTGCAACAAGCTAATGATCCGCAATTTAAAATCACCAATATCACTCAACAACCGGGCCTTTATCAGTCCAGCTACGGTTTTGATATCGAATTCGATCTTAACAACCCTGCTTTTGCGTCAGTAAAAGACATTTTCGCCACTGATCAGCTAAAAGTACGCATTAACAACGCCCTGAGTCATGATTTTCTCAGCGTAGTCATTGACACTTCTTTTGACGGTCAAATCAAAGCTTCGCTAGATAAATACACCGAACAACTGCAAAAAAATGCGGCCATCACCGATAAGCCCTGGGCAAGTTTGGCCACCACCGCGAGCTTTTCTTTATTGGGTGACCCATTGGTCAAATCTGACCTGAACATTCAGGCTTTTGACTTTTCGACCACCGACAAACTTGGTGAAGTCATCAACGTTAACACCAAACCGATGTCATGGAACAGTCTCATAGACAAAGACCAGTTCACCTTTTCCAGCCAAATTGACAATATTACCGTCAGCAAACCCAACGAAACCTTGAGTTTCGATAAGTTGGCAGTTGAGGGAGTCGGTCACTTTGCTGATCTGCAGGTCATAAGCAAAAACCCGCTTAGCCTGATTAAAGATCAGAATATGACCGTCACACTCGACGGCATCACGGTGACAACCGCAGACAACGAAGCCAAAATGTTGAGCCAAATGGCCTGGCGTGTTGATGGTCAGCTTGGCGACTCCCGCTCAACCTTTGGCAGTGCGTTGACAGTGGCTAAAGCGGGCAACCCAACCATTCCCATGACCATGCTCGAAAACATGACCGTCGATTTTTCAGTTGCTATGGGTACCGAAGCATTAACCGACTACTCTACCGCCATGCAAAAATTGACCAATCCTCAACAAGATCCCGCAGCAGTATTGGCTTCGTTTGCTCATTTGGTCTCTGAAAACATCGTGATATCACTTAAGCGTATCAAAGCAGACACTTTTGCCGGTTTGCTGGATATCACCGGTAACATTGATTTAGCTGCAATGGACATGACGCAGTTTCAAGCCAACCCCAATGCGGTGGTTGGATCATTAAGTTATGCCGCTCAGGGGCAGGTCCCACGAGACTTGCTAATGATGTCGGCACAAATGTCTGCCGAGGTCATTGATAACTTGCTTGAGCAACAAATGATCGAAGAAAAAGACGAGCAAATTATCTTTAAACTGACAGGCGCTGCAGGTCACGTCGAATTAAATGACAAACCCCTGATCTAAAAGCGCTTTAACAAATATGCAATCGGTGGTTGAAAAGCCCCGATTGTTCCTCCATATTCAATGGACAGTCACACCAAGGAATGTCCTATGAACAACTTTACTTTTGAAAACACCACCCGCATTCATTTTGGCGAAGGCCAAATTCAAGCCATTAGCAAAGAGATCGCCAAAGACAAAAAAGTGCTGCTGTTATATGGCGGCGGCTCAATCAAGCAAAACGGGGTGTATCAACAAGTCGAAAAGGCCCTGAGCGAGCACCAGTGGGGCGAGTTTTCGGGTATAGCGCCCAACCCTCAATTTGACACTCTGATGCAGGCTGTAGCAAAAATAAAAACCGAAGGTTTTGACTACTTGTTAGCTGTTGGTGGTGGCTCAGTAATTGACGGCACTAAATTCATTGCCGCCGCTGCGCATTATCAAGGTCAAGATCCCTGGGACATGCTTAAAAACGCCGAGCACATAACTAGCGCATTACCTTTGGCCTGCGTTTTGACATTACCCGCTACTGGCACGGAGAGTAATTGTGGCTCAGTGGTTTCTCGCGGTGAAGACAAACTGGGTTTTGGTTCAAGTTTACTGCGCCCTCGTTTTGCCATACTCGATCCGAGCACCACATTAAGCTTGTCACCCCGCCAAATTGCCAATGGCGTGGTTGATGCGTTTGTGCATGTGGTAGAACAATACGTGACCTATCCGGTTAATGCCAAAGTTCAGGACCGCTTTGCAGAGGGGTTGTTATTGACCCTAATCGAAGAAGGCCCTAAAGCACTGACCACCCCAGATGATTTACAAGTACGGGCCAATATTATGTGGTCGGCAACCCAGGCCCTCAACGGCTTGATTGGCGTGGGTGTGCCACAAGACTGGACCAGCCATATGATTGGTCACGAGTTAACTGCTCAGCATGGTATCGATCACGCCCGCAGTTTAAGCATTATGTTTCCGGCAGTGCTTAAACAGCGCCGCGAGCAAAAGAAAGCCAAACTACTACAATACGCCGAACGAGTATTTGGCATCACTCAAGGCAGCGATGATCAACGAATTGATGCCGCCATCCAGCAGACCGTACAATTCTTTAAGCAAATGCAGGTGCCAACCTCGCTTAAAGACGTGGGGTTAACTCAAACCGACATTGCTCCGCTGATCGCCGGTCTTAAACGACACGACCAAACAGCACTAAGTGAACATGGGGATATCACCCCAGAACAAAGCCAAACTATTCTTGAGGCGGCTTTATAATCTGTTTTTTGCATCAGTCGCTTAAAGGGTTTATAGTTCGGCCTTTCGAAGCTGCGCTGTAAGAATATGATCAGGGTGTTATGCTTCTTTAATCATTTGGGAATAGAAATGAAACTACGGAATGTTTTAATTGGCTGTTCGTTACTTACAGCATCTTCCGCAGCCCTTGCAGCAGCAGATACCGGCGTAATTGTAGAAGTGTATGTGCACCTCAATGGTTCAACTGCAATATTACTGGATAAAGGAGTACCCGATGCTCACGCGGTTAATAAATGCGGTCACACTGGTACCGAATTAACTCAGTGGGCAGGCGTTAGCGCCGATGCAAGCTCTGATATAAAATCTGCCATTCTAGCGGCCAAAGCAACAGGCTCTACAGTAACACTTGTCACGTTGGGTAATTGTCTTGGTCAGTGGCAACAAATAGAAGCAATGCATATTAAATAATAAATAACCTAAAAACATAGCGCTATACGTATAGCGCTATATTTTCTATTTAGCTTCGACATATGGTGTCAACAAAATGAATAAATCAATCAAAGCAGCCTTGCTGTCAGCGTTAGTCTATCCCGGAGCGGGCCATTTTTTTCTTAAAAAGTACCCCGTATGTTTGGCTTTAGTTGGTGCTTTCTCGGTGCCTTTATATTTAGTGTTAAGTGAGCTGGTTGAAAAAACTAACGTCGTTATTGCGCAAATTCAAAACGGCGAGATCCCTCTAAATGTACCCGCCATCTCCGAAGCCATCACAAACCTAATTTCAGGCACCACTGAGCAAGAGTTAACGATAAAAGTTTATGTGATGATCATCGTATGGATTATAGCGGCTTTGGATGCTTATCGAATTGGTCATATAAAAGAATAACCAATAAACTCGCACAGCAGATTAACAACGGCTTCGTTTAGTGGCTATTTTGGATTCATCGCTTGAATCTAAGCATCAATTTAACTAAATATAATTCCACCCCGTCAACAACAACCTACCTGAGCTTTGTTTACACTTTTTACAAAGGTAAAGCCTTAACAAGGTTTTGCGCACACTCAAACAATTGCAACTGATGATCGTATCCATTGAGATTCTTTTGGCAAACCCCCTTAAACTTGGTCGAATAATGAGATATAACAATATCCAGGTCTACGCCGCTAAGATTAATCTCGGATTCGACATGGGTCATTTCTCTTTTTAACACCCGTTGAAAAAGTAGCTCACTGCGCTCAGGCTGTGTCAAAAATTTATTGACTTGCCCACAGAATTGACAATTGCACTTCAACTTACCGGCTCGCAGCCAGTTAGCTGGTTTTGTGGGCGCAACAGGAAACGCAGTTTGGATGCGTTGGTGGACATCCACAATAAATTTTTTGTTGAACTGTTGATCATAACCACGGTCTTTTAACGCCGCCAGAGCACTCTTCACCGCTGGACCATACTTGGTGAGAACAAATAACGGCTTGCGTTGCGTTAATAAAAACGCGATAACCTCATCGACTGTCCCCTGCATATTAAGCATAGTGAGTAACTGTATTACGACGCTAATTTCATTTTTGTTTAAGTGACTTTCCAATGACGGTCGCCAAAGCGCAATAACCCATTGAGTGATGATTGATTGACCTTCACTCGATACTCCGTCAACCGCCAACAATTTGGTGATCCAGTTAAGTGCATCCCGTTTGGATGTCAAAGAGGCAAAAATGTCTTGGTTAAATGATTGCCAACCAAAAAAGTTAGCCAATTTTGTCAGCGAAGCGACTTTAACCTTGCTCATATCGTAGTCACTCAGTCGCCGCTGAACCAACTGCTTAGCCAACGCTACATCACCAAGCGTAATCAGCGATGCAGCAATATCCTTATCACTGGTCAAAGACATATTAGCAACCACATGTGCCGCTAATTTTTTCACCCTTCGCCAATACTCATCGTCTACTTTCGTTTTGTCTTGTGTACACTGGATAAAATAAGCGGTTGCATAGTCAATATCCATTTTTTCAACCATATCAAATTCTCGATCCTTTGGCCAAAGGATCACTGCTCCCCGGTGATACCAAAGATCTTTGGTTGCCCCTGCGTTGCCTGTTGCTTCTGAAATTGACATGCCTCCTCCGGGCCCATCAAACAAAGAAATATCAGCCAGTAATTCATCTTCTTCTAAACTCAATGCTTTAATGGTCAGTTTTTCGCCCTGTACAGTCATAAAACCATGGGCATAAATCGCTTCTCGTTCTACATCATGCTCCTCAAAATTATCCTCATGCTCATTGTCGTAACGAGAATATCGACCTGAATAGGCCATATCCCCATAGCTTTGACGAATATAGGTCACCAAACATAAAAAAGCCCGACAGTCACTTTTTTGAGCCGCCTCCAATAGAACAGTTGCTTTGGCGAAATCGCCGTTTTTAAGATTCGCTAAACACAAGTTCTTGTCAGAATAATCATGACTGAGTAGATAGGTTATGTGGGGCGTTTCGTCATTTTTAACTGACCACTTTTGGAGCAACTGATTTACCGACTCGACCCCTTTTAACTGTTCAGATAACAGGGGTTGACGCTTTCGGTTGGCAATAGCCAGATTGTAAATCAAACCGATACGAAACCCAGCCGTGACAGGTTTTATTTCGTGCTCGCAATCGGCGTAAAAAGCCACAAATTCAGGATAAAATGCATCGATATCGGCAAACGAATATCGCTGACTCTGGCCACCATGACTAACAACCAGTTCGCCCCCTTCATGCTCACTAGGTAGGTTAACCACTAGCGTAGCAAACATATTGGCAGTTTTTTCTGTATCTCGATGTGGGATAAAAAAGGAGTCTTTTTCGTAGATTAACAACTTATACTGTTCGACATTGATTTTGACCCCTTGCAACCCCAATTTCGTGCCTACCTGGTCAACTGCAACTTGTAATGCCTGATGCCACTTCGGGTTGCTCAGCTCGAAATTTTCCGCCGATATTTGCCAAGCATTACGTACATTCGTGTCAACCACGGTGTCTTCTCCCCGGCCAAAAGGTGCCTGCTCTGCCAGTTTAATTAGCGCTTGGGCCTGCTGACTAATAACGGGCAGTGAAACCATGCCTAGCCCTTTAACTTTGAGTCCGGGCGGTTCTGAAGTTAATTGACCACTGGTAGAAAAGGTATCCGTAGTTCCTATTTATCTCATTAAACTAATTAGTGCTTTCATATTATTATCATGATCTTGATGATTACCTGTTGAACACGAATTACTTATAGATTGGGTGAATCCGGTGTTTAATATTAAGCGTAAAAAACGGCTTCAATTGATTTTAGGTCAATATGAAGTACCTTAGCCAAATTGTCAATAAACTCAGCCAGCAGATTTAATCCGATGTATGTGCTCTATACACCGCTTATCTATGCAGATATTATGGCAGATTATAGCCTGCCATAATAAGTTCTAAAGCCGTTTGAACAAGTTATCGTTGTACTCCTCATTTTAGTACCCTTATTATTTAACACCGCCTTGATGTTATAACAACACCAACGGTTGTTTTTTTACTCTGCTGATTAAGCCACTGCGGTGCCAAATGTAAATCATCGCCGGGTACTTTTTTACCCTCCAACAAACCGACGGCAGCCAGCATATAAACCCTGGCACCAAAAGCCACTATTCGTCCATTAACTTGGTGACACAGGCGTAATTTGGCGAATAAAACCTGACGGTTTGGCATCGGGGATCACCAGCACCTTAAACCCGAACAGAATACCAGAGGGGTTATAGGCTGGTTCACAATCAAAAGCCTCGGGCGAAATAACCTCAGCTTGATACCAATGTGTGTAGTTTTTTTTGGGGTCTTTGGATGATGATGATTATTATCTGCTGGATCCCTTGCATTACCGAATTCTCAATAAAGGTGAGATCTGCTTTTAAATCGTACGAGGTTTACTCCTTGCTATTAAGACCAGACACTATAGCGCCATATGATTAGAAAATAGACTCACCAGAATGTCTAAAAATTGAGAGTGTTCTGGTTTAATGATAAACAAAAAGTGAATTCGCAACAAAAGGTTTTGTGG
>JBLHHD010000119.1:0-7609 GCA_047614605.1 Alteromonadaceae bacterium | reverse complement strand
TTGGCACTGATCTTCCCATTACCGTTTATATCTGACGAAGTGCGTTCTTCAATAAGAACCAGTTTGTTTACTGATGTGGGTAGTATCTGGGATACTGAGTTTGATTATGATACCTTGTCGACGTTTCCGAATACGGATGACATTGAAATGCTCGATTATTCAGATCCATCGTTATACCGGGCATCGTATGGCTTATCATTGCAGTGGTTATCACCAATGGGGCCGATGATATTTAACTTCGCCAGACCGATTAAAGAATTCGCCGGTGATAAAACCAAAGTCTTTAGCTTTAATATTGGTACGACCTTTTAAAGCGACGATAAATAACACCATAAAGTCTGCGATCAAGTTATCGCAGGTAAAAACAAAACTGATATAACTTAAGAACTCACAAGAGGAAAGTATGTTGAACAAAGCTGCAAAAAATGTCGCCCTGGTATTATTGGGATCATTAATGATGTTGGGAAATGCCTCGGCAAAAGATCAAAAAGTCGGTCTTGTCGACTTTCAGTTTATCGCCCAGCAATTGCCGCAAATGGCGGCTATCGATCAAAAGGTTCGTGGCGAATTTAAAGAGCAAATTGAAGCGATTGATAAATTGCGTAGTGATGCCAAATATAACTATGACAAATTACAACGCGAAGGGGCTACACTAAGCACCGATCAGCAAGCTGAACTGAAAAAGACGATCGTTGAACAACAACGTAATCTTGAAGCACAAGGTAAGCCACTACAACAGCAAATGCAGCGTCGTAGTGCCGAAGAGCAAAATAAAATTGTTGCCCTGATTGAGCAAGCGATCAAACAGATTGCCAAAGACGACGGTTACGATATGGTATTACACAAAAACTCAGTAGCCTTTTTGACTGACGACGATAACGCTGATATTTCAGCTAAAGTGGCAGAACGAGTAAAAAAGATTAAATAATGACTTTTACACTAGGTGAAATTGCCAAGACGATTGGCGGTAAATTGGTTGGTGATGAAAACTGTCAGGTCACTCGTATCACCACTTTACAAAAAGGGGTGCTAGGGTGTATCAGCTTTTTAACCAACCAAAAATATCGTTCGCAATTAGCTGATAGTAAAGCATCAGCGGTATTGCTTCACCCTAATGAGGTAGAAAACTGCCAGCAAGTTAGTGATATCAACATTATTGTGATGGACAATCCTTATTTGGGTTATGCTTTGCTGGCTCAGATGATGGATACCACGCCATCGGCTAGTGCTGGCATTGCTGCATCGGCAGTAGTTGATAGTACGGCGGTGGTGGCTGCGACAGCTTCAATTGGCGAACATACTGTGATTGCTGCAGGTGTGGTAATTGAAGACAACGTGATCATTGGCAGTGGCTGTTTTGTTGGTCAAAACACACTGATCAAAGCAGATAGCCGATTATGGGCTAATGTGACCATTTATCATGATATAGTGATCGGTAAAGCCTGTCTTTTCCAGGCCGGTGTAGTGATTGGTTCTGATGGATTCGGTTATGCTCCTCACGCTGGTACATGGGTGAAAATACCACAGCTTGGTGGTGTCACTATTGGTGATAATGTTGAGATTGGTGCTAACTCCTGTGTTGACCGGGGTGCACTGGATGATACGTTAATTGGCGATGGCGTTATCATTGATAATCAGTGTCATGTTGCTCACAATGTCAGCATTGGTGATCACAGTGCGCTGGCCGGTGGTGCTATGGTTGCTGGTAGTACAAACATTGGGTCAGGTTGCATTATCGCTGGCCGGGTAGGTATTGCAGGTCATTTAAACATCACGGATAACGTCACCTTTACCGGTATGTGTCAGGTGCTTCAGGATATTAAAGAACCGGGTTCTCAGTCATCTGGAATGGCAAGTATGCCGACCAAACAATGGCGTAAAGTGAATGTTCGTATTCGCCAGCTTGATGATATGTATCAGAAAATACGTAAGAATGAAAAAGCAATTACACGCTTGACTCTTTTACAACAAGATAAATAATCTCGGCCCAAGTGTGTATTGGTAACCGAAAGACAACAGGAATTTTTTGCTGTGACCGAACTAAGTAATGTCGAACAAAGCAATGCGGTGCAAACCAAAACTGATTTGGACAATGGCTTTGATATTCAAGAGATAATGGCACTTTTGCCCCACCGCTATCCGATGTTACTGGTTGACAGAGTGGTTTCTTATGACCCGGGTAAAAGCTTGCATGGTTTAAAAAACATCACGTTTAACGAACCTGTCTTTACCGGCCATTTTCCTGGCAAACCGATTTTTCCCGGCGTATTAATTCTTGAAGCATTGGCTCAAGCAACGGGTTTGTTGGGTTTTAAAATGGTTCAGGATCGCGAAGCCAATGAGCTATACTTGTTCGCTGGTGTTGATAAAGCCCGTTTTAAACGTCAGGTAATACCGGGTGATACGCTGGATTTACATGTTGAACTGGTTAAGGCAAGACGTGGCATTTGGAAATTTTATGGTGAAGCGAAAGTCGATGGGGTGCTGGCTTGTTCCGCTGAATTGACCCTGGCGCGGGTAAAGGTTTAATCTGCCCATTATAATTGTAACCGATTAAGGGTTCCTGGTGGGGCCTTGTTAGTCCTAATACCCAAGGTGAGGCAGGCGTTACGTTCTGCCAGTGACAAATTAGTGATACAGGAGATAATCCAGTGATCCACGAATCTGCAATAATAGACCCCTCTGCCATTATCGGCGAAAACGTAACCATTGGCCCATGGACAATTATCGGTGGCGATGTCCAGATTGGCAATGATACCGTGATCGAATCCCACGTTGTGATCAAAGGTCCTAGCAAAATCGGCAAGAGTAATCATATTTATCAGTACAGCTCCATTGGTGAAGATTGTCAGGATAAAAAATATAACGGCGAACCTACCGAGTTGGTTATTGGTGACAATAATATCTTTCGCGAGTGTGTCACCATTCACCGAGGGACCATACAAGATAATAGTATTACCGTGATTGGCAGTGACAACCTGTTTATGGCTTATGTCCATGTGGCTCATGATTGCATCATCGGTGATCACAATATTTTGGCTAATAATGCCTCAGTGGCAGGTCATGTTCATTTAGGTGACTGGTGCATCCTGGGCGGGTTTGTTTGTGTTCATCAATTTTGCCATATCGGCTCCCATAGCTTTTGCGCTGTAAACACCTTGGTACTTAAAGATATTCCGCCTTACGTGATGGCCTCAGGAGCCAAAGCCCAACCCTTTGGGCTAAATACCGAAGGCCTGAAGCGCCGTGGTTTTGATGCCGACACAGTAACCGCTGTCAAACGGGCTTATAAAGAAGTTTATCGTAATGGTAACACGGTCAGTCAAGCCATTGAGATCATTAAACCCGCTGCACAGCAATACTCACAAGTGCAGTTATTCAGTGATTTTATCGAAAATTCTCCCAGAGGCATCATCCGCTAGGTTATGAGTCAATTAACGATTGGTATTGTCGTCGGTGAACATTCCGGCGATATTCTTGGTTCAGGCTTAATCAAAGCGCTGAAACAACAACACCCCGAGGCAAAATTGGTTGGTATTGGCGGACCGCTGATGCTCGAAGAGGGCTTTAACAGCCTGTTTGCCATGGAAGAGCTTTCGGTGATGGGATTGGTCGAAGTCCTTGGCCGTTTACGCCGATTATTAAGTGTTCGCAAACAGCTGGTCGAATACTTTGTCGCTAATCCTCCCGATGTATTTATTGGTATCGATGCCCCTGATTTTAATTTGGGCCTCGAACTTCGGCTTAAAAATCAGGGCATTAAAACTATCCATTATGTTAGCCCTTCGATTTGGGCATGGCGTGAAAAGCGTGTATTTAAGGTCGCTGCCGCCACGGACCTGGTTTTATGCCTGTTACCCTTCGAACAACAGTTTTACCAAAAGTATGATGTGCCGAGTCAATTTGTTGGTCATACCCTGGCCGATGAAATTCCCCTTCAAACCGATAAACATCAAGCCCGGATAAACCTGGGTATCGACCCCGACTGTCAGGTTGTTGCATTGATGCCTGGCAGTCGGGGGTCAGAGTTAAACATGCTGGCCGCGCCTTTTTTACAAGCCGCATTAAAGCTTAAAGCCAATCATCCTAAGTTGATTTTTGTGGTGCCGATGGTCAACCAAAAGCGCAAAGAGCAACTACTGGCTATCAAACAAATGGTGGCACCTGATTTAGCGTTGACCATTTTAGACGGACAATCGCGCGAGGCGATGGCAGCTAGTGATGCGATTATGATGGCCTCGGGTACCGCGACCCTCGAAGGCACATTAATCAAGCGACCCATGGTGGTGGCTTATAAATTTAAATGGCTGTCGTATCAAATCTTTATTCGCCTGATCAAGGTAAAAAGTTACTCGTTGCCTAATTTGCTGGCGGGTAAAGTGATTGTGCCCGAAGTGATTCAGGACAAGGTCGTGCCAAATTACCTGGCCCAACTAATTGAAGGGTATCTCGGTAGTGATAATCACGAATTGATGGTCGAGTTTGAACGTATTCATCTGTTATTACGTCTTGATGCCAGTAAACATGCGGCCCAGGCAGTGCTTGGCGTTATTGAAGGTAACGCTAACACTGGTAAAAATACATGAAGGCTGTGGTTAAGGCAGTCGTTAAGGCCGGGGAAGAGGTGATCCGTCCTCAGTTCAGTCTTATTGCTGGTGTCGATGAAGTGGGGCGTGGTCCGTTGGCGGGTGATGTGGTCACCGCTGCGGTCGTCTTAGATCCTCGCTTCCCCATCGAAGGGCTGGCTGATTCTAAAAAGCTGCCCGAGAAAAAACGCGACTTACTGGCAGCGCAAATTAAACAATCGGCCTTGTGCTGGGCGATTGGTCGGGCAAGTCCAGACGAAATCGATGAGCTTAATATCCTCCATGCCACCATGCTGGCAATGACCCGGGCAGTTGAACAGTTAAAAATCACTCCCGAGTTTGTGTTTATTGATGGCAACCGTTGCCCAACGTTGACAATGCCCGTTCAGGCAGTCATTAAAGGGGATGCCAGAGTGGCCGAGATCAGTGCAGCCTCGATTTTAGCCAAAGTGACCCGAGATGCAGAAATGAAAGCCCTTGATGCCATATTACCTGCTTATGGGTTTGCCAGACATAAAGGGTATCCGACCGCGCTGCACTTGCAGATGTTACAAATCCACGGAGTGACGCCTTATCACCGTAAAAGCTTTAAGCCCGTTAAACTAGTGATCGAACAATTGATTAACAAGACCATTTTGCAGGAGCCGGGCAATGAATGATCCCCAGTTTGTCCATTTAAGACTTCACAGTGACTTTTCGATGCGTGATGGGCTCAATAAAGTCAAAGCTATCTTTGGCAAATTGACTGAACTGAATATGCCGGCGGTTGCACTGACCGACCAAATGAACATGTGTGGTCTGGTTAAGTATTACGGTGCTGCCCACGGCGCTGGGGTTAAACCAGTCATTGGTGTGGATGCCTGGGTACGCTCTGATCAGATGGAAGACGAACTGTTCCGTCTGGTGTTATTGGCAAAAGATAATAAGGGTTATGCCAACGTCACTCAGCTTATTTCAAAAGCTTATCTGCGGGGGCATATTCAAGATAGAGCCGTGATAGACCGTGATTGGCTGGTCGAATATGGTGAAGGGGTGATTATCCTCTCTGGTGGCAGAGAAGGGGATGTTGGTAAGGCCCTTATCAAAGGTAATGTTGAGCTTATCAATGAAAATATTCAGTTTTATCAGCAGCATTTTCATGATCACTATTTTCTTGAACTGATTCGTACCGATCGCCCTGATGAAGAGCATTATCTGCATATGGCGGTTGACCTGTCCCAGCAGTTGCAAATTCCGGTGGTAGCCACCAATGATGTGGTCTTTTTAAAAGAAAGTGACTTTGACGCCCACGAAATTCGCGTCAGTATCCATGACGGTTTTGTCCTTGGTGATCCCCGTCGTCCTCAACGCTACAGTGCCAAACAGTATTTGCGAACGGCCGAGGAAATGGCCGAGTTATTTGCTGATATTCCCGAAGCTTTGCAAAACACCGTAGAAATCGCCAAACGCTGTAATGTGACGGTCAGATTAGGCGAATATTTTTTGCCTAACTTCCCGACTGGCAACTTGGATATCAAAGATTTTTTGATTAAGGTTTCACAGGATGGTTTAGAAGATCGCCTGCTTCAGCTGTTTCCCGATGAGCGTGATCGCGCTGAAAAAAGACCGGAGTATGATGAGCGGCTGGAGATCGAACTGGGCGTTGTTAATAAAATGGGGTTTCCTGGTTACTTCCTGATTGTTATGGAGTTTATCCAGTGGAGTAAAGACAACAATATTCCGGTTGGGCCGGGACGTGGTTCTGGTGCTGGTTCATTGGTGGCATACGCCCTTAAAATCACCGACCTTGATCCGCTCGAATTTGACCTGCTGTTTGAGCGTTTCCTTAACCCTGAGCGGGTCTCGATGCCCGATTTTGATATCGATTTTTGCATGGACCGCCGCGACGAGGTCATCGATCACGTTGCTGAAATTTATGGCCGTGACGCGGTATCGCAGATCATCACTTTTGGTACTATGACCGCTAAAGCGGTTATTCGAGATGTAGGCCGGGTACTGGGCCATCCATTTGGTTTTGTTGATCGAATATCTAAACTCATCCCTGGTGATCCGGGGATGACGTTGACCAAAGCGTTTGAAGTTGAACCACAACTGCCTGCGCTTTACGATCAGGACGAAGAAGTCCGCGACCTGATAAACATGGCCCGAAGACTTGAAGGGGTTACTCGTAATGCTGGTAAACACGCCGGTGGAGTAGTGATCTCGCCGACCACGATTACCGATTTTTCACCGCTGTATTGTGATGATGAAGGTAAAAACCCGGTTACCCAGTTTGATAAAAACGATGTAGAAACCGCAGGACTGGTCAAGTTTGACTTTTTAGGGCTGCGGACTCTGACCATCATCCAGTGGGCACTGGATATGGTTAATGCCACCCGGGCTAAAGTGGGCAAAGAGCCAATTGATATTGCGAATATCCCACTGGATGATAAAAAGAGCTTTCAGGTACTCCTAAGATACGAAACCACGGCGGTATTTCAGCTCGAATCCCGTGGCATGAAAGATTTGATCAAACGTCTCAAACCGGACAGTTTCGAAGATATGATAGCCCTGGTAGCGCTGTTTAGACCGGGACCGTTACAATCGGGTATGGTAGATAACTTTATCGACCGTAAACTCGGCAACGAAGACATCTCTTATCCTGATGCTCAGTACCAGCACGAAAGCCTGCAACCGATACTGGAGCCGACCTACGGCATCATTCTTTATCAAGAACAGGTTATGCAGATAGCTCAGGTGCTAGCGGGTTATACGCTGGGTGGGGCTGATATGTTACGCCGTGCCATGGGTAAGAAAAAACCCGAAGAAATGGCTAAGCAGCGGGTCGGTTTTGAATCTGGTTCGATAGACAACGGCATTGATGGCGAGTTGGCGATGAAGATCTTCGACCTGGTGGAAAAATTCGCTGGTTATGGATTTAACAAATCTCACTCTGCCGCTTATGCTTTGGTGTCTTATCAAACGTTGTGGATGAAAACCCATTACCCGGCTGAATTTATGGCAGCGGTAATGTCGGCGGATAT